>JAHBWT010000039.1 GCA_019636815.1 Nitrospira sp. | reverse complement strand
TTTGGACAACGCTTCCAGCTTCTTTTCCAGCTTTTGCTGGTGTTCATCTCTATGGCCGGGTGAGAGGGTGATCCCTTGCTTTAAGGCAAGGAGCTCGATCTGTTGACTGGCCTTCTTATGATCTTCCACCATATCCTGCCCGAACTCCTTGACCTGCTCGTTGCGGGCACGTTGCGCGGCGAGCTGCCCCAGCGAGATTTCCACCTGCACTTCGGCCGCGCTTTTATCGAGCACGGATTGCGTGTCCGATTGGCTAGCCGGTGGCCCCCCAAAGATGTAGGTGATGGAAACGAACAGCACCACAAAGATGGCCGAGAAAATTACCTTGAGTATACTCGGCATGAAAGTCTCCTTGTTGACATGACGCCAGCATGAAATCCTATCTTATCTAATGTAGACGCCCACAGTATGGTCTGGTACTAGCACAATCACTAGAAGCATAAAGCCGGTTTTTCGTCACCGACTTGCCCCCGCATGGCTTTTGTTGTGTCCTTGGAGTTCTAACTCCAAGCAACACTGCCAGTTCTGAGTCGACGAATATGTAGAGTTTCGCAGCGGCTCTGCGTCTCTTGGTCTGACTAGGGTTGCTCCCAGGATACGAGCCGCACTCGATACCCTAGTATAGGTTCATCGAGGCTACGACGAAGCAGCAAAATAAACGAGTGTCTTCTTGCAAGGTTCGTTAGATCGAGTGGAAGTCGCAGCAACAAAAATTTCTACCTCGCACGTGGGAAGGAAACAAGGCGCATGGATGGACATGTGATAACCCGTCAGCCGGTCACAGACTGTACCACTCGATGCGCTAGCGGAGGTCTCTGTGATCGAGACAAACCAGGGCCTATGACATGGTTGGTTCTCTCTTTGCTGTCCCTGTCAATGTTCTTGTCAACTGATGTGCGCGGTACTACCACTGAGGAAATCGTCTCCGGAGTCCTGGAATCCGTCAATTTGGAATCGCATACGGTGCAGATCCGTAACTCACTCGATCAACCGATCTTCTTAAAGATCATGAAACCGCACTTGCTTGAGAATGTAACGCCTGGTGAACATGTGACGGTCGTTGTCAACGAGCACCACGAAATCATCAAGCTCATCGAGACCCCCATCCCGGAACTGCCCCCACCGACCAGTCAATGAAGAAACATGCTGATGAGCACCGATCCATTCCACACAACCGGCTGTAGCTGGTGATCGTTCGGAGCACTTCCCTCGGTCTCATATGTGAAACTGTGTCGGCTACCTGCTAGCATTGACTGCTCTCGCATGGGCAGCTATTTTTACGGACCCCGTCTTTGAGACAGGCCTTGATGCCCCTTCGGAACGGGAACTTGATAAAAATCGTAAATGGTGGCGAAGTACGTGGGATCTGCAAAATCCGGCCAGTTGTTCTTGTCGAAACCTGGCGCCTTCTCAAGCTCCTTTTTTGTTACCGCTAAAGCGAAATGCTCTTTGTTGTCGCTCAGGTGCAACGCTTCCCAGGGTATTGCGAAATATTTTTCGCCCAAACCGAGAAGACCACCAAAAGAGAGCACCACATATCGCACTTGCCCATCAAGCTCATCTATGGCTAGGTCCTCAATTTCACCAATGTCCTTGCCTTCCATGGTTTGCACAGCTTTGCCGATGATTTCGCTGCCTTTTACAATCTCAGGCTGGGTATGATCGGCCCAAGCTGATGATGAGGTTCCGCTCATTAACACCACCGCTAGAATCCCTATGCTTGTCATTGTTTTCGATCGCATGGCTCGTTCCTCCTTTATCCGGTCCCAGCCTCCCTGTACCCTTTCAGAGATGCTGGGCGGTCGATACGGCCAAAGATCCGGCCCTGCATTATCTTTGTTCGCATTCGATTCGCGACCCTTCGCGGTCCACTGCTATTGGCATGCGTCGAGGTTCCATCCGTTGTCTCTGTTTTTACCTCCTTCTTCGTGCTTTCACGACTGGACTTTTCCCTAGAGCCAGCCTTGTCCTTGATACAAAACCAAGGAGGTGTCCATGACGAAATCAAAGGCAGCGCGAGGACGGTTGTCCTCGCAGAAGAAAGGTACTGAATCTAGCCCATGCAGAATCAGAGGCTAGCGGGTGGGTTGCAGATGCACGATGGTCCCGTTCTCGCCACTTGCCCATCCACCCGTGGCATCAGGGAAACTGAGCCCAAATAAGGAATTTGGAGTGATGGATTTCCCCTCGCTCCATGTAAGGCCGGCGTCAGTCGTGTGATACACCATGCCCCGCTCCCCGACGATCCAGCCTTCTTGTGCGCTTGTAAATCGAATTTTCAACAAGTCCGTGAGCCTCGTACAAGTCTTTCCACAGGGCAAGGTGTGATCAACCCACTTGGCCCCGCCGTCTATCGTCTGAAAGAGCGCCCCCGCATTACCAACCACCCAGCCGGTTCTGGAATCCGTAAAAAAGACATCAAACAAGGTCACCGCATGCTGAGTTTCTTGTGGCGTCCATGTCATACCCCCATCGTCGGTCGACAGGACAGTACCGAGTGCGCCGACAACCGTACCCTTCCGGTCAGTGCGAAAGTGGGCAGCATAGAGCGCGGCTGTTGTGCCGCTGGCCTGCTCTACCCAGTTTTCACCTCCATCGATCGTATGAAAAATCATGCCGTTTCCCCCGACCACCCACCCAACCATCGGAGAAGTGAAATAGATGCCGTACAGCGGCTGCTGCGTATCCACGGATTGTGGAGACCATGAATTTCCCCCATCGGTCGTGTGCTTCAGCAGTCCTGCGGCCCCCGCTACCCATCCGTTCAATGAGTCGACGAAAAACACGGAGGTTACTAGGGAGGAGGTGCCGCTCGGCACCCGCTTCCATTTCTTTCCGCCATCGATTGTCCGCAAAATCGTCCCGCCGGTTCCTACGGCCCAACCATTTTGGAGCGTCTGAAAGTGGATACTCAGCAACGTGGATTTCGTGCTGCTGACTTGTGTGCTGATGGAGAGAGGAGAATCCGCGCTTCCTGCTATGTGAGGAAGCCACAGCGTGATGAGGCAGAGAACGACACATGCGTTACGAAGGACGGGATGGCCAACGTGAAACTGAAGCGGCATTATTGATTGGTACTCGCATCAGGTCTGTTGCTATCCCAGTAGCTTGAGTCCGGAAGCCCCTTCGCTTCGATGGTGAACTGTCCGGCTTCGAGCGTCAGCCACTTCTTCGCTGAACAGCAGGTCCCATCCGGAAGCAAGTCCCATGACCCTCGGCGCACGACGAGTGGACCGGTCGCAAGGTCATCAAAGAAATCTCCCTTCTTTCCGATCCCATACAGATTGCGGTGCGGTACCTTGACCACGATCTCTTGATCGGTCCATGACTGGACCATGGCGGCGGAGCCGTTAAAGAGCACTTCTGTCCGCGAGACATTCGAAACGACGGTGTCAGTCGCGTCAGGTTCGTTAATTTCCAAGTCGCCTCGCCGTTTATAAGCCTTCTGATTCAATCCGAGATCGGCATGTTCAGCCGTCTTGAGAAACGTCCCGAAGCCACTTCCCTTTATAGTAACGGTGGCATCCAGTCCAGCCGACTTTGGCTCATACGATTCGATGATCGGCGTCGCAACAGTGAAGTCCCCGGCTTCGACGGCGACCGTACCTCGCTCGGCACAACAGAGTCCACCCACATTCGGCTTGGTGGCACTTCGGTAAATGACGACCTTGCCGCTTTTTGCGCTATACGGCACCCACACGTCAATGCGGTCGTCGTTCCATCGATAGATGACGGACGACACCCCGCCGATCTCTACCCGATTCTCACCCGTATTGAAATCTATGAAATTGAACGGAGTCGACCCACTTTCAGAGTAAAACCCAAAGTGTTCCCCGTTGATGCGAAGCAGCGTCCCAATGGGCGCACTGGCGGGACTCATGGAAATGGCCCGAGGCACATGGACCGTAAACTGTCCGACCGCCCGCTCCTGCCCCTTGTGTCGCAGGACGACCGGACCGGACTCTGCATCGAGCGGGACATGCACCACAATGGCGTCATCTTTCCATTGGGCGATCGTGGCCGGCCGTCCACCGATCAAGACCGCGTCATCCAACGATTCTTTCACATTCCCGAATCCTTGACCGAACAAGACGACCTTCGTCCCGACCGGGCCACTGAGCGGATCCACTCGCACAGACGGAATCAGTGTGAGTGGAACGGGATTACTGGCAAGATACTCGACTGGTGCGCAGCAAGACCCGTTCGGGAGGGGATCAGACGAGGCAAGACGAACCACGACCTCGCCGCTCACCGCATTCGAAGGGATCTCAAGCTCGATCTTATCATCCTTCCAGCGACGCGGTCGGACCTTGACGCCGCCCACCATGACATCGTTCACGCCGAACATCGTATTTGGATCTCTGGCTCCAGCGGACAAGCCGAAATGGCGACCCACGATCTGTAGAGTTCCGCCACGCTCGGCTTCAGTCGGTGAGATGGCGTCGATAAACGGAGCCACGATCGCCACATGTCCGGCGACCAGATTCTTCTTTCCGATCAACACCTCGACAAAACCACTCGTCGCCTTGAAAGGAACCTTGATTTCAATGGCCTCCGGTTCCCATCGCTGCACCAGCGCCGAAATCCCATTGATCGTCACCCTGTTGAACTGGGTCGATTGAAAACTGCCAAACCCTTTCCCGCTCAACGTCAACGTCGAACCAGGAGTCGCTGCGGGTGAGGATAGCGCAATGGCGGCCGGCTTGGCATGTGCCATGAAGCCCCCCCCTTCACAGAGAACGAACAGAAGCCAAACAAGCAATCCGGCAGTCATCGACCTTCGGCACATAAAGATAGCCTCTCGCAAAACCCCAAGGATGATAGGAATTCTCAAGCGATGGACACTCGACTTTAACAAGCGATTTTTTCCGGAGTCAAGGCGGGCTAAGAAACGATCTGAACTATCAGTTCAATCTCCACTGGGGCGTTGCGCGGCAGCTCCGCGACGCCGACGGCGACACGCGCATGACGCCCTGCATCTCCGAAGAGAGAGACGAGCAAGTCCGAGGCGCCGTTGAGGACCTGAGGCTGATCGGTAAACCCGGGGTTACAAGCGACATAGCCCACCATCTTGACGATCTGTTTCACATCATTCAGCGATCCAGCCGCGCTCCGAATGGTGCTGAGGCCGTTCAACACCGCGACTCTCGCGGCTTCCGCTCCTTGCTCAACAGTGAGTCCCTGTCCAAGCTTCCCAGTCATAATGAGCTGTCCGTCACGCGACGGCAACACCCCGGACAGAAAAAGGAGATCGCCCACCCGGACAACGGGCACATAGTTCGCCAATGGCTTTGGCGGGGCTGGCAACTCAAGTTTCAATTCTTTGAGGCGTTGTTCAAAAGACATGGCTTCTTCGTTTTCGTTCTTCGTTACCCCGGCCTGAGCGCATCCAAGAAACTGTCGCCGACCAGTAGCCTCTCAGCTCGAAGCGCCTCTGCGATCGTCTGCCCCACATCAGCGGCAGTCGGTCTGCTTCCTAAGTCGACCCCTTGCGCGAGCTTGGGGCCGGTCACGAAAACCGGAACATACTCTCGGGTGGAGGTCCGTCCAGGCAGCGAGTAATCTCTCCCATGATCCCCCGTCACAATCACCATATCCCCGAGACGCAGCTTCTCGAACAAATCCGGGAGACGACGATCAAAATCTTGCACGGCCGTGGCCGCTTGTGCGGCATCTTCAGATAGCAGATCCAGGCTGGCACAGACAAGACCGCGGGGCATCTTGCTTAGCATGCCGATCACCTCGTCAAGCGCCTCTATTCCGGATGCAACCGGAAAGGCTTTCGTGAACCCTCGGCCGCTAAACAAATCATAGACTTCCCCAACTCCCATCGCCATCTGGCCGGACCGGCTCAAGGCATCGAACATCGTCAAGCCCGGTGGTTCCATCACAAAGTCTTTCCGTCCGACGTGCGGACGAAGCCTATCGTGCCCACCGGTGACCGGCTGAGCAACGACACGAACGAGAAAACCTGAATCTTTCGCCGATTTCCGAATTTCTCGACATCGCTGATGGAAGTCCAATGGTGCCATGATTGACTCATGCATGGCCAGAAAACAGGTATTCCCCCCATCAGACCAGAGCATCGGCGACCCGGTGGTCATATGCTCCCTGCCATATCGGCGGAGCATCCCCCCCATCGAGGAGACGCTCTTGCCGATCGATTTCCTCCCCAATATCTGTTCAACGATGTCGATGATCTTGGCCGGAACGCCGGAGCTGCAGACCGCCCGGACATCGCTCTGGATCACCCCGCCGATTTCCCAGTACCCCACGATGGAATCTTTGCCCGGCGATGCGAATGCCAGACGGCCGAAGGAGCCGCTCGGTTGACCCATAGTCCGCACGCCTTTGATCTGCGCAACATGTCCAAGCCCAAGCATCTCGAAATTCGGCAAACTCAGCCCATCAACCGTGTCAGCCAGATGCGCGAGTGTGTTGGCGTCCGCATCGCCGTAGTCGGCGCCATCCGGCAAGGCTCCTATCCCAAACCCATCGATGACGAGAAGAATGACCCGATTGATCATGCGCGCACTCTACTCAATCGCCATAGTGCGATGTAGATACGTATGGAACCGATACCGGGATCCGAGAGGACCTATGACTGGGAGGCCTAAGACAAAGTGGCATGAGCCGGGATCATGCCACGCGCCATTCATCAAGGATCTTGAGGCTTGCACTGGTGCCGATTCTGTCGGCTCCCGCCTCCAGCATCGCCAGGGTCGTCTTCCAATCGCGGATGCCGCCAGACGCTTTGACCTTTACATGTCCTGCGACGGTTTCCTTGAGTAACCGCACATCTTGGAGCGTTGCACCCGCTGCGCCGAAACCTGTCGAGGTCTTCACGTAATCCGCCCCGGCTTCCACTGCCAGATAACAGGCGGTTCGCTTCTCCTCCTGTGTCAAATAACAGGTCTCAAAGATGACTTTGTGCTCGACACCGGGTGTCGAGCACACCACTTCGGCAATGTCCGATCGCACAACACCAAGGTCTCCTGATTTCAGACGACTGATGTTGAGAACCATGTCCAAGACTCGTGCACCACGAGCGACTGCTTCGACGGCTTCAGCAACCTTGGTCTTGGTGGTGTGTCCGCCCAAGGGGAACCCAATCGGAATGCCGACCTGAATTACCGTATCCGCTACCGCCTCGACCGCCTCATCGATATAGCATGGCGGAACAAAAATGACGGAGAAGCCATAGTCCCTCGCTTCCCGGCACAGCCGAAGCACATCAGCTTTTGAAGCATCGGGTCTCAAGACCGTGTGATCGATGAGAGACGGCAGGTTCCAGGCAGACATTTTCTACGAGACTCCTTTCCTATGGATCAGATTGTTCTCGCCTGGAGCAACGGATGTTTGCGAAGAAGTTTTCCGTCGAAACGGCAGCTTTTGGTACTTTTCGACGGCACGATTATGCTCCATCAGAGTGGCCGAAAAATGATGCGTTCCGTCGTTCCTCGATACAAAATAGAGATATTTGCATGTGGCCGGATACAGGGCTGCACGGATCGAGTCAGCCCCAGGACTGGCAATCGGGCCAGGCGGCAAACCCGCCCAGCGATAGGTATTGTAGGGGCTGGGATGCGAAAGATCATTTTTGCGGAGGTTCCCATCGAAATTCGGCAACCCGTAGATCACGGTTGGGTCGCTTTGCAGGGGAATGCGTTTTTTCAATCGATTATGGAAGACAGATGAAATGTGAGGCCGTTCATCTCCCGAACCGGTTTCTTTTTCAATCACCGAGGCCAGTGTGAGAACTTGATGGATCGTCAAGTTCATACCCTTCGCTCGCGTCTGCCACTCCTCGGTCATAACGCGTCCGAGTTGATCCACCATCGTTCGCACGACATCCTTGGCCGGCGTGCCTCTGGCAAAGCGATAGGTGTCTGGAAATAAGTACCCTTCAACGGTTTCTGCAGAAATTCCGAGAGTCTTGATGAAGGACTTATCCGACGCCAGACGGAGAAACTCCGCACGGCTCGTAATCCGCTGTTCTTCCAGGACATCGGCGATTTGATTGACGGTATATCCTTCGGGAATGGTCACGGCGTGAAGGAGAACTCGCCCGGCGAGCAGTTTAGAAAGAATGTCAGCCGGAGGCATGGCAGCATTGAGTTCGTACTCCCCGGGTTGAATTTTGCGGTCCGCCTCTTGTGACTTTCCGAGCATGACAAACGCGGAACGACTTCGGATCAGCTGTTCACGTTCAAGCAAGGCAGCGGCGTGCAGAAACGTCGCCCCTTCCGAGATCACCACGATTTTGTTGACAGGGTGATCGGACTCGGAAAGGACGGGCCCTTCAGCCCATCGCATCATCTGATAGCCGGCCGTTGCGGCGAGCGCGACGACGGCGATGATTCCGATCAGGAGTACGCGTAGCGTCATACGATTGATCGCCTGGAATCTCCGTGGTCCACGTCTGCTCCATCTCATCAACAACGTGTGTCGTTCCAGCCGCCGTTGACGAAGCGGCCTGTGCCTCAAGATAACTCTGTAAGAGTATTGCTGCTGCGACTCGATCGACCGCGCCTTTGCGTTTTTTCCGGCTGACGTCGGCCATAATCAGAAGATCCTCCGCCGCCTTCGTTGTCATCCGTTCATCCCACAAGACGATCGGCACGGAGATCCCCGCTTCCAGTTTCACCGCAAACTCTCGCATTGCCAGAACGGCAGGTCCCTCGCGGCCATCCAGCTGAAGCGGGAAACCCAAGACCACCCGCTCCACATCGTGGGTCGTCACCAACGCAGCGATATGCTCGACATCCCAATCCAATGTCCGCCGCTCGAAGGTTTCAAGCGGCTGCGCCGTCCACTTCAACTCGTCGCTGAGGGCGACGCCGATCCGTTTCGTGCCGTAATCGAGCGCGAGAATACGACCAGGCATGATTCTACCGCTGCAGTGCCCTTTCGACCAAGCCAAAGACTTTTTCCAACGCCGCATCAAGCTTGGCTGGGTCCTTGCCTCCGGCCTGAGCCATTTCAGGTCGACCGCCGCCGCTTCCTCCGACTTCGACCGCCATGATTTTGATCAGCTCACCTGCTCTGAGCCTGCCGATCAAATCTTTGGTCACCACGACCAGCAAGGAGACCTTCCCGTCTCCGGAGGCAGCGCCCAGCGCAATCACTCCACTCTTCAGCTTATCCCGCAACTGATCCGCCAACGTCCGCATGCCGTTCACATCGAGCCCGTCTGTCCGTTGGACATGCACCGACACTCCGGCAACGGTCTTGGTGGTCGAAGCGGCCGTCGAACCACCGGCCATTTTCAACTTGAGCTCTTCCAACTCCCGTTCCTTGTCCTTGAGTTGGGCCAACAGCTTGCGAGCCTTGGCGGTCAACTCGGATTGGCCCACCTTCAACACATCCGACAGCTCACGGACGTCGGCTTCAAGCTTCTTCATCAGTACATACGCCCCGCTGCCGGTTTGGGCCTCGATCCGACGGACACCGGCCGCCACACCTCCCTCCGACACGATCCGGAAAAGTCCGATGTCCCCTGTCCGCCGAACGTGAGTGCCTCCACAAAGTTCCTTGCTGAACGATTCAACGCTGACGACCCGCACCTGCTCTCCATACTTGTCACCGAAGAAGGCCAAGGCGCCCTTCGCTACCGCATCTTGAATGTTCATCACCTCAGCACACACCGCCTCGTTCTTGCGAATTTCTTCATTGACCGTCGATTCGATGTCGTCGATATCGCGGGATGACAGCGGCCGGAAGTGGGCGAAGTCGAACCGAAGCCGGTTGGGCCCCACCAGCGAACCATATTGCTTCACATGGGGACCAAGCAGATCGCGCAGCGCCGCATGGACCAGATGCGTCGCCGTGTGATTACGGGCGGCGTCTTGGCGAGTCGACGCGTTGACGACCAAATGCAGTTGCTCGCCTTCGCGGATCTTCCCCTTCTGAACGGTGCCTTTATGCAAGACAAGCGTCGGCGCCGGCCTCGTCGTATCCGTAATTTCCACCAATCCTTCCGGACCTACCAATGTCCCACGGTCTCCGACCTGTCCGCCCCCTTCGGCATAGAACGGCGTCGCATCCAGCGCCACCTCCACGTCATCTCCCTCTGACGCCTCCTTGACCAATTGCTCGCTTTTGAGAATCGCACGCAGAATGCTGTCGCTCTCCAACCGATCGTAGCCGACGAACAAGGTGGCGCCGACCTTCTTGGCTAGTTCCGCCACCGCCGGACGGGCCGTGACTTGCTCGAACCCGCCGGTCTTTCGCGCGCGCGTCCGCTGCTCTTCAATGGCCGCATCAAACCCGCGTTCATCGACGGTCATCCCCTGCTCACGGCAGGCTTCAGTGATGAGGTCCATTGGAAACCCGTAGGTATCGTAGAGCTTGAAGATGTCCCCGCCTGCCAGGACGGTTTTTCCTACCGCTCGGGTCTTTTCAATCATATCGTTGAGAATCGGCAAGCCTTGATCGAGCGTCGCGATGAACCGTTCTTCTTCCCCACGGGTGGCCTCGGTGATCGTACTCGCTGCGCGTGTCACCTCGGGATAGGCTTCTCCCATTTGCTCAACCACCGATGTCGTCAATTCGTATAAGAACGGTTCGACGATCCCGAGCAGTCGTCCATGACGCGCGGCGCGGCGCAGGATCCGGCGGAGTACATAACCTCGTCCTTCATTGGACGGCAATACGCCATCCGTCATCAAGAATGTGACCGCGCGTAAGTGGTCGGTAATGACACGCATGGAGCGGTCCGTCTGCTCATTGTCGCCACACTGAATTCCAGCGCGTTTCGCCACGGCCATCAACAGCGGCGTGAACAGATCGCTGTCATAATTGCTCAAGACGCCCTGTGCCACGGCCGCCAATCGTTCAAGCCCCATCCCTGTATCGATACTCGGTTTCGGCAATGGATGAAGGGTGCCTGCGGCATCCCGGTTGTATTGCATGAAGACGAGGTTCCAGATTTCGATGACTCGATCGCCGTCTCCATTCGGTCGATCGTCGCCCGGAACCACGGCCCCCTGATCAAAATGGATCTCGGAACAAGGACCGCAAGGACCCGTGTCCGCCATCTGCCAAAAATTGTCTTTTTCGTCGCACCGCACGATACGGGATGCCGGAACACCAACCTTCTTCCACAACCGGTCCGCTTCTTCATCCTCGCGGAAGATCGTCACCCAGAGCCGGTCCTTCGACAATCCGACGGTGTCGGTCAAGAACTCCCATCCGAACCGGATGGCCTCTTCCTTGAAATAGTCGCCGAACGAAAAATTTCCGAGCATCTCGAAAAACGTGTGGTGCCGCCTCGTGTATCCGACGTTTTCAAGATCGTTGTGCTTCCCACCGGCCCGCAGGCATTTTTGCACGGTCGCGGCTCGCTTGTACGCGCGCGCTTCTTCGCCGAGAAACACCCGCTTGAACTGATTCATCCCGGCATTGGTGAACAGCAGAGTCGGATCAGCCTGTGGAATGAGAGCGGAGCTGGGAACGGCCTGGTGGCCGTGCCGCTCAAAGTAGCGAATAAACGCACGCCGGAGCTCAGTCGCACTGTTCTTCATGGGCACATTCCTCATTCATTCCGAACTTCATCATTATATGATCGATCGTCTCTTCAGTGAAACCCCGTTGATGGAGCAGGGACCCAATTTGAATCGACGTCAACCGACGGCCAGGTCTTTGCGCGGTTTTCACAACTTGCTGCGCCACGCTCTCCTCATCGACCGCTCGAAAGACATCGGCGATCACCCGGTCGGCCAGACGATCAGCGATTCCCTTCGCTTGTAGTTCCGCCTTCAGCCGTTCCGGCCCCATCGGCCGGGAGACCAACCGCTTCTCAGCATATCGCCGGGCATAGGCCGCATCATCGAGATAGCGAAGATCCGATAAACGGCGGATCGCTTGCTTGGCCTGGAGAGACGAGACGCCACGTGAGGTGAGAAACTGTTCGACTTGAACGATCGTCCGATCCCTATATGTTAAAAAGCGAACGGCAAGTCGGAGGGCATCGTCCGGACTCGACGAGGTTGCGCGTGAGCGACCCTTCACGCCCCTACTGCGATCGATGCGCCCGTTTTTCCTCGCTTCGCGCAACAGGCTTGTCTTCCTTGACTTCCTTGGCTTCTGGTTTTTTCTCAGCGCGAGCCGGAACGCCGGCGGCTTCTCGAATTCGCGCTTCGATCTCGCGCGCCGTGGAGCCATTATTCTTCAGAAACTCTCGAACCGCATCGCGCCCCTGTCCGATCCGCTCTCCCTTATAGGAATACCAGGCCCCGGATTTCTCAATGATCTTCTTGTCGACGCCCAGATCTACCAACTCGCCGGCCTTGGAAATTCCCTCGGCGAACATGATGTCGAACTCCGCTTGGCGGAATGGAGGCGCCATCTTGTTTTTCACCACCTTGACACGAACCCGGCTGCCCATCACGTCCTGGCCTTCTTTGATGGACTCGATCCGACGGATATCCAGCCGGACGGAGGAGTAAAACTTCAGCGCGTTGCCGCCGGTCGTCGTCTCGGGATTTCCGAACATCACGCCGAGCTTCATGCGAATCTGATTGATGAAGATCACGGTGGTCAGCGATTTGGAAATCGCCGCCGTGAGTTTTCTCAACGCCTGGGACATCAGCCGCGCCTGAAGCCCCATATGGGAATCGCCCATCTCACCTTCGATTTCAGCGCGCGGCGTTAACGCCGCCACGGAATCGATCACGATCAGATCGATCGCTCCGCTTCGCACCAAGGTCTCCGCAATTTCGAGCGCCTGTTCGCCGGTGTCCGGTTGGGATACCAAGAGATCGTCAGCCTGGACGCCAAGCTTCTTGCCATAGGCGAGATCCAGCGCGTGTTCCGCATCAATAAAGGCGGCAACACCTCCCATCTTCTGCACCTCGGCAATACAGTGCAGCGTCATCGTCGTCTTCCCGGAAGCCTCCGGTCCAAAGATCTCGATGACTCGTCCCCGCGGCAGGCCGCCCACTCCAAGCGCAATGTCGAGCGTCAGCGAACCGGTAGAAATCGCCGGCACGTCGACCTTCTCTTCGGCTCCCAGCTTCATGATGGCGCCCTTCCCGTATTGCTTCTCAATCTGGGAAAGGGCGAGGTCAAGCGCGCGCTTCTTATCGTCTTTTTCGGACATACGATTCTCCTAAACGAAATGAACGGACATAAACTGGGTGATTATACCCAAGTGGCTAAGGGAAACCTAGCCTGATCTCATGAATGAGAGCATCTGAGGTCGAGACGAACAAAAAAATGCAAAATCAGTGTGCCGCCATTCTGTGGCTTGGCACCCGTCCTCCGCCCCACGATTTTCTTGGACAGACCATTGGGGCATACTGCCCCCTGATGAATGGAGGTGTCCATGGCGAAATCGAAGGCGGAGCGAGGCTGGTTTTCCTCACGGAAGAAGATGGATGTGGTACTGCGCGTGGTACGTGGCGATGATCTCGCTCTGGTCTCGCGGGAAGCAGGGATCACCGCCGCGAAGGTGTCCGAGTGGCGGGACCAGTTCGTGGCCAGTGGCCAGGCGGGCTTGAAGAGCCGAGCCGCCGATGGTCGCAACGACGAACTCGCGCGGCTGAAGGCCCTGGTCGGGGATTTGACGATGCTCTTGGAACTGTCGCGGGAAGCGGTCCAGCGGTTACGCGGTGGCACCCCTTTGGCCACCGGGAGGTCGACGCGATGAGCCACGCGAGGGCCCAAGACTTCCTACACCGATGAGGCGTTGAGCAGTCACATCCAGCAGGTGCTCGCCGCCTCTCCCTTTCTTGGCGAAGGCCATCGCAAAGTCTGGGCGCGCCTGCGAGTGCAAGGAATTCGCACGTCCAAACCGCGAGTGCCGCATGGGAACCTCCTGGCTAAGGGGGATTATTTTGCCAGAATGTTTTCCTTTGGGACTGGCTCAAATTGCGGGGAGCTTACAATCGGGACGGTGTTGCTCACCTGTGAGCAGCACTTCCGAGGCGTGAAGGGCTATACCGGGATTGTGCAGGTCCTTACGACGATTGAGACCGAACAGGCGGAGCCGAAGACGGCTCCGACCAAGAAGGCGGCATGACACCAACCATGGAGCCGCTCAGAAAATTTCAACGGACGCATTGCCAATTCCCCATTTTCTTCATTAATGGTAAAATACATGCATAAATTGATTTACCATCAGCCCCAATTGCTACTTGATGAGTGACACGATCTGAGTCGAGAGATCCTTCATGACCTGATCATTGGCAAATTCATTAAGATGTCCATCTTCTGGCCCAACTCGCCAGTTTGATATCGTTATCGGTATAGTGAATGATGAAAAACCTGCATTAATATATGATAGACTGTCAAGAAACTGCTTCCTGGATGTTTTGTAATATTTCCCGTTCAATTTATGCACCACCTCATCTTCCAAACAATTTTTTTCCACTTCATCAGACTGTGATGACTGCGTATTAAATATAATAAAATCTCCTTTATTTTTCTTCACCAAATGCTCTATTGTGTGCAAAAGCGCTCTTGTTAAATCAAGACCGTACTGCATCCGTGGGCTGATAGGGGTTAATGATATTGCCAAATGACTTTTTTCTGTATCAAGATTTTCATTTTGCATTAACCCAAGATTTTCGTCCCACCTTTCTTGCCAATCGTAGCAAATCGCGCCTTCATAAGTACTTAATGGCTTATAAGGTGATGGAAGATATTTTTCCCACAAACCATCCCTATTACTAAGTTGAAATAATCTATTCGCTAAGGCAAAAATTTTTATTTTCGACCAATTCAATTCTTCGCCAAATATCTCACTTGGCCCATCCAATTTGCCATTGACTAACCTGAAAGTTGGTTTGGCCCATCCGTTTCGTGGCCAATGTGTAGGAAAAACATTATTCCAGATGTCGTTGTCTGGGGTTTGCCATAAAACGACCAGATCAGCGCGAAATGTCTGGTAATATTTTTCTAATAATAGAAGTTGTTGATCCTGTCCATAGCCCCCTGCGCCAATTGAGAATACTTTTATTTTCTTATTAATATTGTTTACCTGTTGGTTGAGATGATATTCTAATTTTCTCTCTGGTAGCCCATCAAAAGAACTCGCAGATGCTTCAACCTGAGAGTCACCCAGAAGAATGATAACGTAATCGCTCTCTGTATAGTTATAGTCTCGTCCTCGAAAACCAAGCTGATTTGTCTCTGACGTGTTCCTTTTTGGGGCCGACCATCCTGAAATGACGGGACCCGGTTTCCCAATTATTTGCAAAAATACTTCTGCCAGAGCAATTGATATAATGGCTGAGCTCATTAGAAGAGAAAGATTAACGATATTATTATTTTTCATGACTAAGCTCTCATCTTTTTAAACAACCTAACCGGCGCGTAAGCCGCATGGGCCAGATGCCAGGATGATGATCCACAGCAACTGAACGCCGTCGGCTTCACGCGCGTGTTAGGCGGTGCCTTCCGAAGCCGCAACCGGATAATGGTCGACGTGCCCATAGACAATCTTCCACTTGCGGGTATACCGGCGATCTCGTCGAAGCCGCCCCGCTGGCCATCGTTGTGCATGTAGAAGTCGCCGGCCGTCGAGAAGTGGGCAATCACCTTAGCCTAGTCGAGGCTTAGCTCGGCCGCTTCGAACGAGGCCATGCGCGCTTCAACGGTTTGGCGAATCTGAGTCGAGGTTCCTCGTTCATGGCACTGCCTCGGCTGAGCGACATTGGCCGTGTCCGCCTAACAATGTTTGGACAGACTGCATAATCCTCTTACGGCAGCTTGTCCGCTTCTACCTAAATCCGCAAGTACCCGCCCATTGCCTACCCTAACCCATTACAGCAGAACACGTTCCGCACTACTCCCACTTTCAAATCGTCGTTCTTATGCAGTCTGTATAAGACGGGTCGCAGGCCATCGACCGCACTCCCCAGCCCGTGACCGCCCTTGTTCAATACGTGCAGATCATGGTGGTGCCGACGTCCTTCGTGACCGAGCAGTTCGAGCAGTTCCTGGATAGTCCGAATGTCGTACGCCAGCCTCAAGACAGGGACGGCAGATTCTTGCGCCGAGCCTGTCGCGCTGTCAAGCAGAACACACATAATAACCAGCCTCTAACATAGCCTCCCCGCATTCGCGAGCCTTCCTCTTGCTCATCAGATCGTACGTGTACCATTCCCTTGCCCTGCACATGACGCACCGCGATTACCCATGATGGGAAGAGACGAATCATTCGCCTGATGGCCGTTAGTCACCGTCGATCTGTATATGAGGAGCTGACCACGCAGATTCGACGAAAGACCCGAGCATGACGATTCGTCAGTTGACTCCTTCGGCGTTGCTTTCCCCGTTTGATCAGGCTATACAAACGTGCCATGACTGATGCACAGCTTGAAGAAATCAAGCGACACTTTGGCGTAGTCGCCGAAGCCATCGGGAGCGAAATACGCCAAATCGCCGAAGGCCATTCAGACATTCGGCATGAGTTGCAGGAGATCCGAGATGAATTCAAAGAAATGCGCGCCCTCATGCGACTCTCTTTTTCACAGCTCGATCAATGAATTCGCACGCTCGAAACAGACATTTCCAACCTCAAAGCCAGGATGGACCGTCTCGAAACCCACCGCATCTAACTCTTGTCGGCAATTCCTTTCGCGAAACCTTCGATGGGAAGATTTATGGCTCATCATTGGGCACTAGTCCTTTCTGCACTCGCACTCATCCTCGTCAGCGGCTGTATGACCACGCCGGAAGAGAAGCTACGCGAGGCTGCAGCGGAGGGGAATGTTCTTCGCGTGCAGACACTCCTTGAACAAGGTGTTACCGCTCAGGCGGCCGATGAGCGCGGGATCACACCGCTCCTCCTCGCGGCGAAGCATGGACATCGGGAGGTGGCAGCCCTTCTGCTGGAACAAGGAGCAACCACGAATTACGCGAGGCAGGACGGCGTCACGCCGCTCTTCGTTGCGGTCCAAGAGGGACGGCGGGATATAGTGGCACTCCTTCTTGAAAAGGGAGCGGATGTCAACGACCAAGCACGAATAGGAGGCGTCACGCCTTTGCATATCGGGGCCTATAAAGGCGATCAGGCGATCATCACCTTCCTGCTTGAGCATGGAGCGGACAAGAATGCCAGGATGACGTCAGGCGAACGTCCCGTGGATTTAGCCCAGGCACAAAGGCACACGGCGCTGATTCCACTCCTCACGCCATGAGGTGCTGAAGTCGAGAAGCGGATTGCACCGCGAAACGGAGCGCACGCACTAACTGCGGCAACCTAGTTTTACTTCCCATACCTTCGTATACCGTGGACCGGCCGGTCGGAGATCACTTTTCATCAGCACGAGTGACTCCACACCGATCGCACCCAACGCCAACGGTCGATCACAGACACCGCTCTGTGCCAACAGTTGTCCCACCTGCCGCTCACCCATCTTGATCCGTGCCAGGGCCAGGTGGGGGATGAACCGTTTGTCATCCGGCGCGAACCCAAATGAGCGACAACAGGACTCGATCCGTTGGTGCCAAGCCGAGAGCTGATTAGCAGCGGCGCTCTGTAGCCACTCCTCCGACGGCCCGACCCACAGCACCCGCGGCTTCTGGAGCGTCGGGAACGCTTGGAACCGTTCGATGGGGATCTCAACCGTTGGGATAGACTGATTGATGCTGTCTACCGCCTCACGCATCACAGGAAGACGTTGCTCGTCCGTGTCTCCAAGAAACCGGACGGTCAGATGAAATGAATTGGGCTGCCCCCAGGTGACGCGAACGGCTTTGGTACACTGATTCACAAATCGTTGTTTGATATCGTGCTGCACTCGGGCGAGACCGGCTCGGAGTTCATCGCCGATCTCCACGGCAAGAAACGCCCGTATCATGCGTTGCCTTTTTTGATGAGGAGCCACCGGCGCAGCATGTCGAGGGCGGCCTGTACCGCCCGCTGTCGGATGACAGATCGATCGCCGTGGAAGCGGAACTCTCTCGTTATGACCTCGTCACCGCCACCGTCGAGTCCGATATAGACCAACCCGACGGGCTTGGTCTCCGTGGCTCCGCCTGGTCCGGCGATGCCCGTTACACTCAGGGCCACCGATACACCGGTTCGTTCGCGCATGCCTTTGGCCATCGCAGCAGCCACCTCGCGGCTGACTGCGCCGTAATCGTATACGAGCTTCGCCGGAACTCCGAGCATCTCTATTTTCGCCTGATTGCTGTAGCACACAGCGGCACGATCGACATAGACCGACGATCCCGGTACTTGTGTCAACCGGTAGGCAATGAGCCCCCCCGTACACGATTCGGCCACCGCAACCGTACGTCCCTGCTTCAACAGCAATCGACCGACCACTTCTTCCATCGTATCTTGCCCCTCGGCGTAGATCCACTCACCCAGCCGTGCGCGTACTTCTTCTGCTAATGACGTCAGCGTTCCTTCCTTGAGAGCCCTCTCCCCCTCCGTCGTCAGTGACACAAGGACCCCCGTTGGTGACGCGAGAAGCCCCAATGCAATAGACATACGTTTGGTTACGAGTCCCTTCAACTTGGCATCGACATCGGCTTCCGGCATCCCCCAGGTGTGGAACATCATTCTCATCACAGGCTGCCGCCCTTGACGCTTGGAATGTTCATATTGAGAGATCACATACGGGATGACTGACTGCTGAACCATAGCACGCATCTCGGCTGGGACGCCGGGTAAGGCAATGAAGTGCGTGCCACGCCATACCAAGGCAAAACCTGGTGCCGAGCCCACCGGGTTCGGTAGCACGATGGCCTGAGACGGAATCAGCGCCTGCCGCAACTGCCCTTTATTCGGTATTCGCCCCCACTGGGCCAGCCGTGTCTTCATCCCCTCAAGCGCCTCTTTGCGGTGAGCAAGTCGGGCCCCGGTTACGGCTGCAATCGCCTCCCTGGTGCGGTCGTCCACAGTGGGACCAAGCCCTCCGGTCAGGATGACGATTCCGGCACGGCTACAGGCCGCCTTCAGGACAGTCGCGATGTCTGACTGATCGTCTCCAACAATGGATTTAAATCGCACTGCAATGCCTATTGCGCCCAGCGCATCAGTGATAAACAGTGAATTGCTGTCGGATCGGCCACCTATCAAGAGTTCCGAGCCAATCGCAATTGTTTCCGCAATGAACGACCGATCTTTTGGTGGACGCATAGACAATGGGAGAGGGAAAGCCCCCTATTCTATCCGTGCAAAGTCGAGAGAAAAGCTGACCTCTCCCCCGCGCGCCGGATACACAATGATGGTTGTCTTTGCTGAGGGATCGAAGTCGGCATAGGTGAACGACGCCACAACCTTCGCCTTGAAGCGAGGTCTCTCGGGCCACACAGCGCTTCGGTCGGCGCGGCCGTCGAAACGCACCATGGCAGGCTTGACGGTCTTTCCCCCTTGATCGAGTACCATATAACTATCCATCGCAAAGGACGGATCATTCCCGAAGATAACGGCACTCACAAGCATGGTCGGCGACTCCATCACGAGCGCCACGTCCGCCGAGCTCGGTTCAAGCCCTCGCAGCGCCATGTGGGTTGCCATCACGGATAGAGCGCCGATTTTTGTGACGAGAAATCCTCCGGCATCCAGATCGTCACCGCCTCCGAATCGCGCATACCATGTCTCAGGCGGCTGATGCCGATCTGCAGCGTTTTTCCCCCGATCAAGTGCGGCCTGGATTTGCGCTTGTGACGGATCTACTTCAATTGCTGCCACGGAATTGATGATGCTCAATGAGAACGCCGATACAAATCCTATGGTCCACTCCCTCGCGCATTTCATGCGATTGCGAGTAACAGAACGTACGAGAGCCTGTCAATGAACGGTTCTCGGCATTGTCTTCCCGTTGACAAGACTGGAGGGGAAATGCTAAACGAAATAAAAACTAGATATGCGCCCTACTTCCATCTACTACAAGGAGCTTTGAATGTCGACTCCTGACACATCCTCTCCTGCCCAGACGCCTCGTCGGCAGTACGTGAACTTCGTGTTTTACAAAGTGGACCCAGCATGGCGCCGCCTGCCGGAGGATGCGCGCACGCAAGGCAAGCAGGAATTTTTACGGGCCGTAGAAGATTTCAACGGCAAAGTGTTGGTGGTCCCCTATTCGACGGTCGGCATCCGGGGCGACTGCGATTTTATGCTCTGGCGTATCAGCTACGACCTGGATCTGTTTCAAGACATGGGAAGCAAGATCTTCGCGTCCGGGCTCGGACAGTATTTGTCGACGCCGTATTCCTACCTGGCGATGACCAAGCGGTCGGTCTATGTCGATCACCACTCACACGCAGGGCAGGAAGGGAAGCGCTTGACGGTGGTGCCTGGAAAGAGCAAGTACATCTTTGTGTATCCCTTCCTGAAGACACGTGAGTGGTTCTTGCTTACGAAGGCTGCGCGCCAAGGAATGATGGACGAGCACATCGAAGTCGGACATCGATTCCCTTCCGTAAAGCTGAACACAACCTATTCTTTTGGGCTGGACGATCAAGAGTGGGTCGTGGCGTTTGAGAGCGACAAGCCGGAAGATTTCCTGGATTTGGTGATGGCGCTCCGAGAAACGGAAGGATCTCGCTATACCTTGCGAGATACCCCGATTTTTACCTGTATCCGTCGGAGCCTCAAAGAAACACTTGATACGTTGGGAGGCTGAGGGAAGCGTCGAACAGCAAGTTTCTCATCATTTTCCAAGGGTGTCGGCACGTTGAACGACTTTCGGGCATGTGGCCGAAAGTCGTTCTGCTTTGCAGGCCATACATGTCGGGGGAAGCCTGACTTTATGGTCTTCCAGATGTTTTGCGTCCCCCTCCGGGTCAAGCTGCTCCAACAAGCTGTTTTGAGGCTCTCGTGACCGGGAGCCGCTTTGACAGTTTTACAAGGCCTGTGTTACCTAATAGATACCTGATCCGTACAATCGAATCGTCATGGCTGATACCACCGCACTCTATGCCCTCCGTTTTTCTGATGGCTCCTTAAGCCTATATATCGACGAGGCCTATGCTCAGGATCGAGGCATCGACCCATCACGGCTCGTACGGATAGAAATTCCCCGAGAGATGTTCATCACCGGAACCATTCAAGATATTCGTGAATATGTGGCGGTCCAGCTTGAACAACGACAACAGACAGGCACTGCCTAGGCGTGATATCGTTCGACTCCCTAATTCACCGGATGATATAGCTGGCGCACAATAATGAAAACTTTGATTTCACCGACACTTACCGCAGAAATGATCGACGAGACTATAGCCGGCTTACCGATCCAAGGCCGGATTATCCTTCGACTTTTGTTGCTGCAATATCTCGATATTACTCATGACGAAATTCTTTTCATGGTCGCCGATCGCCCTGATCCCCGTTGTGTGTCCGGGAAAAAACCTGTCACTACGATGACACAGGAATCGATCACGGCGATGATTGAGCGACGGAATGAGTACCGGCGACGAGTTCGTCTCCGCCGGGAGCGAACCTGGCTTCAATGTATTGCCCTTGCGCATCTCGCTCACATGGCCGATGCCTTGGCTGCTCGCGCAGCTGCGCTTCTTGTCGATCGAGGGGTTTCTGCCGATACCATTCACGATTTGAAGACCCAGGCTCGGTCGGCCGTTCCATCAACCACACTGCGCCTATTGGAAGAAGCCTGGAACAAGAACGAGATCAGCCCCGACGAGTATCAGAAGCATCGCCTCGTCGTCGAAATGCAAACACAGCTTCGTTTTGCCGAGCGGTTCAACAAGCGCCTGGCACTCGCAGAGCGCGAACGTCACTCGTCGGATCTGACCACGCTGCAGGACCATGAAATCGGCCACATCTGGGGAATTCCAGCGGGCACACTGGCCGCCCGCAAGGTCAAGTTTTTGGCGCAGTATCTCATGGCAATCCAGCGCAAATGTTCAGGGTCAGAACCTCACACAGGCGGAGATGTGGTTCTTTCCCAGGATCTTTGGAAAGAAACTATGCAGGTCCTTTCCCAGCGTCCCATTGAACGCTCAATTCCCACCTATGACGGGCTTGAGCGGACCGAGTCCGCGTTGATCGAAAAACTTACGGCCTATACAGTCCTTGCCATACCGGAATCCACCGAGACGAAACTTTGGAACTCACTCGTCTATGGCGCCAGTTCCAATGCGATGCATACTGAGATAACCAGAACCTTGTTCGGACTTCAGCGGCTGGTCTCCATCCAGAAGGACGTGGACACCAGCGACGAGGCTTTGGATGAGGACCTACTCAAACGAACGACTCCGATTTCAAAAGAGCCGGAGTCAGTCGCAAGACAGAATGAGGCCGGCCAATCGGAACTGACGGAGCTGCAACAACACATTCTTCGCAACTTCATCGGAGAAGACATCAGATGACGATACAGCCTGCTATCCAACGATCCTTTATTGCGTGGACAGTTGTCTTTTTTCTTCTGCCGCTCTGTCCGTTCCCACTTGCATCGTTCGGCTCTGCCACTCCGGCCGCTGCTGCTAACCTGATCGAGATCGCGGAACTCTTGGCACATCCAGAGCAATACGATCATCAAGACGTCATGGTCACCGGAAAGGTGATGAACGTCCAGTTGGCCACCAATCGCCAGGGACAGCCGGCGTATGGGTTTTTACTACAGGACCAAGCGGGCACCTTGAAAGTGGTCAGTCTGGGACAGCTGGGAGTTCGTGAAGGCGATCAAGTGATCGTCGAAGGTGTCTTCAGTCGCCTCCGCCAAGTCGGCCGTACGATTGTCTACAATGAGATCAAGGCCCTTTCCGTCAAACCGCTGACCCGCCTGAACCCGGACCTGGTCGGTTGATTACCGCAGATCCACCCTGTACCGCTCAATCCAGCTTTTGAACAAACTCCGCGTGTCCGCCTTTTGAGACATAGACGTGCACCGCATCCCCCGGTACAACAGCATCCTTCCTTGAATGGGTGTCGACATGAATCCGCACCTCTTCGCCTTTCGGAGTTCGGATGCAGTACCATTCCCCATCGACTTGGATCAGCGTTCCAGTCACACCGTCCAGCCCGCATCCGGACAAGCCGATAGTTCCAACCAAGACGGCTATCATCCATCGAATCATCCCGGTGTAGTCCACGTCTTATCCTCCATTGACTAGCGGAACAGGTCGATGAGAAATCGAAACCCTATTTGAATGGTGTAATTCCATTCTTCCGGCACGCCACCTCCTCCCGCAACGAGACGAACATCTTGCGTTGTATTCCGAATGCCGCGAAATACAAGGTCCAGCTGCATATTGGACGTTCGATACCAACGGAATCCCGCTTGAAAGGCCGGGAACCGCTCTTCAAAGCCGAACGGATCACCGTTAAATGTCTCGGCAAGGAATCGTAGTTCACGCGAGAAGGTGATCGCCTCAAAGCCAGCCGCCCAATAGAACTTCATCTGATAGGTCGCAGGACCGGCGTCATACCGATTCTTGGTTCCAAAATTCAGATGGATGGCTAAGTCGTTATCATAAGGATCTGTGCTGCTTTCTGGCGTAAAGAGAAACCAGCTGACATGCGCCATTGTATACGAATCCCAGTGTTGCCTATTTCCGCTGAGCGGAAAGAGAGATCCTGCGGCGACCGATATTGACGGAATGATCCCGAACGATCGGTGGATGACATACTTCGGCTGAACGAGCATGTCGAGGGGGCGCGCCTGCCCATTTTGGTAGGTGAACCCAAACCCTCCGGCAATCAGCTCGAATCGGTCGGTAAACGATATGCCCTGAAGGGAACGAGCTTCTATGACCGGGTTGTTTCCGTTCGCCATGCTGACTCCGGCAAAGGATTCCGTTTCCAGCTCTCCTTTATAGACGACCCGCGCGTCGTCGGTGACGAATGGACGGACGGCGGAAGCCTCAGGAATCCAAAGGAATTGCCCCACGGCAACAACGATCGCCATCACCCCGACGCGGCGAACCACGTGCAAACCGAGACTCACAAATACGTGTCGATATTCGTTAGGCCAGATAGGAGACCTCACAGTGGTTGCTCAGCGGGGAAGCTTTAAGATCCACGTGAGTATTCGATCTGAGAGCCGATCAGGAAGAAGTTTCACCATCAGAGCGCGAAGTTTGGCATCGGTTCCAACCAAATACCGAGTTCTTGGAGTCGATGCCGTCAAGGCGGCTTCCACTACCTTCGCAACAGTATCAGGCGGGACCGCCCGCTTTGACGCCTTTCCGACGATCTTCCTCACGGCGGCCACCATCGGTTGATAGAAGGATCGAAGTTCCTGCCCTATTCCCGCTTCTCGTTCGGAAGCTTCTGTGGCCGATTTGTTCCAGATAGGTGTGGAGATGGCACCTGGCTCGATGATCGAGACGTGAATTCCCCATTGCTGGACTTCCAAACGCAAAGCATCCGTAATCGCTTCAAGCGCAAATTTTGATGCCGAATAGGGCCCCATCAGCGGCATCGCTGAGAGACCGGCAATAGAACCCATATTGATGATTCGACCACGCGCCTGTCGTATTAATGGCAGAAACTTTTGAGTGACCGCGACTTGCCCGATGACATTGACTTCGAGCTGCTTTCGAAAGTCTGCAATGGGAACAGCTTCCAGCGGGCCGACCACCGCAATACCGGCGTTGTTGATCAACGCAAATAATCCATCTCGTCCGGTCAATTTCACAACTAACGCATGAGCTTTCTGAATCGTCGCAAGATCTGTGACATCGAGTTCAATCGGCACCAGTCGATCTGAGCAGTCTTTTTGAAGAGCCAGACCATCCTCGGTCTTGCGCACTCCCGCAAAAACCCTGTAACCCAATCGATCAAGATGGATCGCGCAGGCCGCACCTATCCCCGTTGAGGCGCCAGTGATGACGACGGCCCGACCATTCTCATTTAACATATAACTCTCTTGGATATCGCCAGAAGACCATAACAGGTTTAGACCGCGCTCCTCCATACTTCGAGTGTTGTTTGTCTATCCGTGCGGTAGACAGTAACCTCACTCTTCGGCTATCATCGGCAATCACAATTAGCCTATCGTGGCGGTGTAGCTCAGTTGGCAGAGCAGCGGACTCATAAGCCGCGGGTCGGCCGTTCAATCCGGCCCACCGCCACCAAAAACCTTCAGCGGTTCCGTAGTTATGAGGCGGCTGTTCATTGGCCGTCCATCTCCTTTCCCCATTTTCCAGTTTTTGGGACGGTTGCATTGCCGGTAAAGGTTTCCACCTCTTCCTTCGGCACCGTTGTGCGTTCCGTGCTTTTCTCCCCTATTTCCGCCTTCGTTGGCTCTAGTTCCTTCGCTTTCCCGAATCCCGACACTTTCTTAACCGTTTCTTGCCAATACGAGGGGCTTAAATGCGCATAGCGTCGGACAATAGCTGTGCTGCGAGGTCGGAGCATCGCTCATTCTGTTATCCCTGCCATGGCCAACCGACTGGCAAGCAGGTGTGCCTGTTGACGCCCGTCAAACCCAGCCTCTTGACCGTCGGCAAATAGCACCGCCGGTAGAAGTTTCGAGGTCCGCATGCGTCGCTGGGTTGTCACTCAGAACACCCAGACCGAGAATTGCCGGGAGTCCAGCTTCCGCAACGATCCTTTGCTTCTTCATTCAGCCTCACGCTCTCTCGCGCCTTCACGAGAGAGGCTTGGTGTATGGTTTCTTGTCGAGTGTAATCAACTGTGGTAGTTTCTGAATCGTTCATCGAGCCATCAGATGTAACCCCATGACGACTGATTACAACGCTATTGCAGAACAATATAAGCAATGTAAAGAGCATCCGTGGCGTTCGCGGATCGAGACGTATTCGTTACTGAAACGCCTCGGGAATCTCGAAGGGAGAAAAGTCCTTGATGTCGCCTGTGGTGAAGGTTTCTATACACGCAAAATCCGGCAATGCGGTGCAGGTGAAGTCGTCGGCATTGATCTCTCCGAAGCCATGATCCGTTTAGCTCTCGACCAGGAGTCACGTCATCCGTTGGGCATCACGTACCGCATCGAAGATGCTCGTACAGAAGGAGCTCGGCAGGAGTTCGATCTCGCGGTGTCGGCCTGGCTTCTGGTCTACGCGCGTAACCAAACTGAGCTCTCGGCCATGTGTCACGGGCTTGCGAGCCGTTTGAAGTCTGGGGGACGGTTTGTCACCTTTACGGGTAATCCTAATCTCTACGCCTTTCCGCAGGCCGATTACCGGAAGTATGGTTTCAGTATTACACTCACAGACCGTCTACGCGAAGGAGCGCCAATCGTCTGGACGGTCTATCTCGACGACTCCTCATTCGAGATCGAGAATTATCATTTACCGATGAAAGCGTATGAGACCGCGTTTCTTGAGGCAGGGTTCCAGGATTTTACAGTTCATTTGCCGGAGGTCTCACCACATCCCCAGGGTGTGGATGATGCAACATTCTGGTCGGATTATCTTGCTCATCCTCCTGCAGTGCTGATCGAATGTGTGAAAAAGTGATCAGATGGAATAGTACCGATCTGTGAGAGCACAAGGCCGGCTTCGATCGTCTTGCCCAGCCCTACCTCATCAGCAAGCAAAGCACCCTTTGACAATGGAGACCGAAACGCGAAAAGCGCGGCTTCGATCTGATGGGGGTTCAGATCGACTTGCGCATCAACGAGCGCAGAGGCAAGTTTTTCAATACTGTCGGACGGACACCGCTTGGTGAGTTCGTGCGCGAAGTACTTGGCATGGTAGAGAGTCACCTTCATCCCGCCTGAGTCCAGGTTGGGCCAATTTCCACAGCAGAATACCTCCATACGCAAACGAAGTCACTCTATCTTTCGCTTCTCGATCTGAAGATATCCTTCCAAACCGCTCGTTTTCGCTATTTATCGGCCGGCGTTCGGCCTTGGTTTCACCTCCATTCGTAGCGTACAGTGAGAACGCTCACATCTGCCGAGGAATGGACATATGCACCCAATGCTCCGACAGGCTTATGAGGCTGAAATGACGACAGCGATCACCCGGTACAATGCCGAGGACCTTCAGCTCGCATTTTCCCATCTCGAACGCGCTCACATCTTAGGACAATCCTTCTCGGTCGCTCATGCACGAGCCCACTGGTGGATGCTGAAAGTCGGTTGGAAACGTCGAGACATTGTAGAGATTATTGGTCAGATTTCGAGGATCCTAGGATCGCTACTGTTCTCGAAAATTTGGGTTCCGATCGGCAACACTGGTGGCGCTCGGGTTCCCCCGTTCAAATCGTTGCCAATCCCACAAGACCTTCAGGGACTATTGAAGAAGTACGGACGAGGCTCAAAAGCTGACTAACGACAGGTCTCTATTCCTCCCGCAACCCATCGATGACCGGTTGCCGCGCCGCCCACCTGGCTGGGAAATACCCCGCCACCAACGTTGCAACCACTGCCAGCAACAACGCCTGGATAAGCGAAGCGGTCGGCACGACCATCTGGATCGTCCAGCCGAATGATTGCCGATTGATGACCTTGATCAATAGTAGTGAGAGCAAACCACCCCCGATGAGTCCCAAGACAATCCCAATCGCACCAAGGTATGCCGCCTCCCACAGCACGAGCTGACGAATTTGTGTCGGGCTGCCGCCAATGGCGCGCAATGTCGAAAATTCCCGGCGCCGTTCGAGAACAGATGTGATGAGCGTATTTACGATCCCGAGCATGGCGATCACAACTGCGATGGCCTCCAACACATAGGTCAAGAGAAATGTCCGATCGAAGATCTCAAGAATCTCTTTCCGTAGTTCTACATTGCTGATGACTAATGGAGGAAGAGCACCATTGGCGGAGGCGCTCAACAGGGTGGTCATTCGCGCCCTCACGTCATCGAGATTCGTTCCGTCCCGCAGGTACACTGGGAACACCGTGACGAGGTCATCGTGCCAGAGCGACTGGTACAGTGCCCGGTCCATAAGCAGTTTGCCCCCGTCCGTGGAATAGTCATAAAACACGGCGACGATTGGAAATCGCCGAGCACCACTTGGCGTCATGACTTCGAGCGTCGACCCTTCTTCTACCCCCAGCTTGTTCGCCAACACTTCCGACACGAGTACCCCGCCGATTTCAGCTGCACGATTGAGCAACTCGGACGAATCACCGCTTCGCACAAGATAACGGCTCCATTGAGCGTGCAACCGCAGATCCCGCGAAACGACCGCAACACGCCGGCCTTTGATCTCGATGCGCACATCACGATAACTATCGACTGCAGCCACATCGGGATCGGATGCAAGAACGGCCAGCCACGATGCAGGCAAGCTCCGTCCGACGGTTCCAATTTCCGTTCCACGCAACCACATCGAGGGGGCGACGACCAGATCAGACAATACCGTGTCCGTGACCCAAACCTCAACGGTATGACGAAAACTCCGCACCATCACCAGCACCCCGATCATGATCGCGAGTCCCACCATAAAGGCGGAGACGGTGACTCCATTACGCCCTGGATTGCGAGAGGCATGCTCCACTGCAATACCTCTCATCACGTCATGCACACCATCTTCCTGTCTCACATACCGTCGCCGCCGTCCGATGACACATATCGGAGCTAAACAGGCCAATCCTGCCAATAGACACAAGGTTGCCGCATACCCCAAAATAGGAACCTCACC
The DNA here is from genome assembly GCA_019636815.1 of Nitrospira sp. GTDB lineage: Bacteria > Nitrospirota > Nitrospiria > Nitrospirales > Nitrospiraceae > Nitrospira_D. The sequence continues at coordinate 9,249 of JAHBWT010000039.1, read as the reverse complement.
AATAGGCCCAGGCCAACTCAAGAATCCTGAGACCACGAGTAAAGCCGAACCCATAACGGCAAGACTTCCGACGCGTACTTGTTGACTGGCCTCATAGTCGCCGGGAGCGAGCGCCCTCACTGTTGTGGTACGGCTCGCATCCAAGCTGGGACCGATGGCGCCGATCATGGATACCACGCATCCAATCATGATTCCTTCGATCACAATCCCCCCAAAGTGGCCTGTCCAGAGCAGGCCGCTCCCACCGATTCCCACCGGAACATAGAGATCTGAAATAGTTCGACTGAGTAGCGTAATCAGTTCTTGAGCCAACCCCATGCCCGCTGCGCTTCCGACGACTCCCCCCAAGAAGCCATACAGTCCGGCCTCCATGAGAAACAGGAAGGCTATCCTGGACTGACTCATCCCGATTGCCCGATAGATTCCAATTTCTCGTCTACGCTGGGCAACAGCAAACGCCATAGTGTTATAAATCAGGAACATCCCGACCAACAGACCGACCCAGCTGAGGACGGTCAAATTGAGGCGGAACGCGTCCACCATTAGTTCAACTTGGCTGGTGCGATTAGCAGGCCGTTCGACGGTCACATGAGGAGGGAGGGCTGCTCGTATCCTGGCCCCTACTTCTTCAACGGACAGGTTCTTCTCGGTGACGATATCGAGTCGATCGACCTTCCCAACCATGCCGAACGAGATCTGTGCGGCTGCAATGTCCATAAGGACCATCCGATCCCACGAGGAACTGCGATCCGATTTCCCTCGAAGGATCCCTGCAACTCGGCACCTGAGACGACCTGTCCCGATTAAGAGATCAACGTGGTCGCCGACCGACACCTGCCACTCGGTCGCCAATGCGCCTCCCAAGAACACGGCCTGCGGATCGACCATGCTCAGTAACTGGTTTTCCGTCTCCGGTTGGTTCACATCAAAGCCTCGTGTATGGAATTCGTCCAAAAGGTCCAGCCCCAGCACTTGGATGGCCTGGCCCGGTTGATTTCCATTCATCCGCACTGCCGTTTGGAAAATCACCGGAGACGCCGACATGACCCCGGAAACCGTTCGCACGGAGGTCACGATCCGCTCATCGAGTCCCGTTTCATCCCCCGATACTTCCCACGTGGTCGGACCGGCCACAGTGAGTACAGCCTGTTCAAATGAACGCAGAACATCGACATTCGCGGTTCGTACGGCTACGGAGGCTGATACCCCTAAAGACACGCCGACGATGGTTAGCAGCGTCCGCAATGGCCACTGTCGAAGATGGGAAAGGAGGATAAGGACAACAAGCTTGACAAATGTGGGCATTAATTTTGAGGAAGACAGAGCCTACGGCAATGGACGCATTTGGCACATCATGTAGGGAATAAAGTTGATCGGGATTCTGCGCATATCGGTCATTTCGTTTACACAATTTCCATCATTTGCTAGACTTGCAACGAATATCGAGAAGGAGTAGCGATGATAAAGCATAAAGGTGTCGCGCCAGTTCGACTAAGACGGACAGCTCGCAGCCTCAAAACCGCACCCCATATTACACCCCGGCAACGTGAGATCCTACGCCTCGTCGCCCTGGGCCATACCAATCGAGAGATTGCCGGGTCCCTGAAGATCAGTGTCCGAACCGTTGAAGTTCATCGGTTCAACTTGATGCATCGACTTAATGTGCGGAACGTGGCACAACTTCTGCGTCAAGCACTCCAGCAGAACCTATTGCCTCGCAACTTCAGCGGTAAGTAATATCAGAGTTCGTTGAGCCGTCCTCGGCATTCCTGAATTGACTGGTATCCTTTCCTCATCAAGACAGCGCTCAGTTCTGCCTCAAGTCGACCGAAGACATCCACCCCCTCTTCAACGAGCACCGTGCCGATCTGGACGGCCGACGCGCCGCACAGGAAATGTTCAAATGCGTCGATTCCCTCAACAACTCCTCCGGTGCCGATGATTGGCATTTTGCCCTCAAAGAACTTAAAGAACGCTCGGACATTGGCCAATGCCACCGGCTTGATGATTCGTCCGCCTACCCCGCCGAATCCACCCTTCGGCTTGATGACGACAGTTTCTCGTTCCGGGTCCACCACCAATCCATTCCCCACCGAATTGATCAAGTTAAGAAAGTCAACGCCGCAACGACCGAGCACCGCACTCATCACCTCATGATGGGCCGGGTCAAAGTACGGAGGCAGCTTGACTCCCATCGGCACCGTAACTTTTGGTCGAACTTTCTTGAGGAGTCGCTCTGAAGCCTCTGGATCGTAGCCAATCTGTGGCTTACCTGGAATATTTGGGCAGGAAAGATTGACCTCGATGAGATCCGGGCAGGCGGCATCAATGAATTCAGCAATCGTTGGAAAATCGTCCTCCCCAAGCCCTGCTACACTCGCAATGACGGGCTTTCCGAACCGTTTCAAGCGGGGAATCAATTCGGCATAGGCTTTGTATCCAAGATTGGGAAGCCCCATTGAATTGATTGATCCGCCCCAAAATCCATAATACCTGGGCTCAGGGTTGCCTTGGCGTGCTTCGATTGTCATGGATTTGGTGACAATCGCCCCGGCACCGGACCGGCCCAGCGCCTCGAGTTCTTCCTGTGTCACACACAACGCTCCAGCGGCATTCATGAAACAGCTCGGAAACGTGACGCCGGCGATCGTCGTCGACAAATTCACCATGAAGCCACCAAATCGGCCTCTCGTGGAGTGCGTGAAACCAATCGTCCATCCCGCATCGTCCACGTATAATCTCCAGTTTTCGCTGCCAGTGCGCTATGAGTCACCAAGAGGACCGTTTGCCCTCCGGAGGTCGCCAGATCTCGAATGAGTGTCATGATCTCCGCTCCTTGATGAGAGTCGATATTGCCCGTCGGTTCATCGGCAAGAAGGAGACGGGGTCGATGAACCAACGCTCTCGCAATGGCGATTCGTTGCTGTTCTCCGCCGGAAAGTTCCGCTGGCCGGTGTTGACGCCTGTGCGTCATCCCCACACGCTCCAACATTTCGTCGACTCGTTTGCTCACGCCCCTTCCGTCATCGCCACGTAACATCAATGGTAGAGCGACATTTTCTTCCGCCGTCAAGCCATGCACAAGATGAAAGGCCTGAAAGACAATGCCGATTGTTTCACGCCTGATCTTGGTCCATTCATAACTGGTCAGATTTGTTGTCGACCGTCCGTCAAGCACGATTTCCCCCGAGGTCGGGATATCCAAACCCGCCACGAGGTTTAGGAGAGTACTTTTCCCACAACCGCTGGGTCCCACAAATGCACAAAATTCCCCGTATTGAACCTCCAAATTCACGTCCCGCAATGCCGAGACCATGGCTTGGCCACGTGCATAAGTCTTACACAGCTGTCTCAGTGTTACCATAAGGCTGCTCACTCCGAAACAATCACCCCCTGCCGATCTGAGTGTTCGCATTCCTATAGCACAACGAATCAAAGAGCGACAACCTTGACAACCGCTGGCACTTCACCATAAAGAGAAGATCGGGAAGACATACGCAAGGTCAGGTAATGGGCAGCCGTATCTCAGAATGGATGCCGGGTCTCATGCGTCGCACGATACGATTTGTGCTGCCGGTTCATTGTTCGATCTGTGGTTCCCTGCTGACCGATGATCCGACTCCTCATTTTTGTGCCGGTTGCTGGCGCACTATAGTACGGATGCCTTCCTCTCGATGCTCACGATGCGACCGTCCTTTCCCGTCCGCCATTCCCACCGCGTACAATCCTAACCATGTCTGCCAACCATGCCTCATGCGTCCACCTTCGTACACAAGAGCGTGGACTCTCTATCCCTACACATCACCTCTCCGTGACGCAATCTGTTTATTCAAGTATCGGGGCAAGGTCTCATTGGCATCGGCTCTTGGAGCTCTTATGACGGAGCAACTTCCTTTACTCGATCGCCTGGATGTGATCATGCCGGTTCCATTGCACCGTGAAAGGCTTCGTCAACGGGAATTCAATCAGTCGTTGCTCCTCGCCGATCGGATCGGACGCGTGCTGGGTATTCCGGTCTCGTACACCAATCTGATACGCACCACTCCATCCCCTCCCCAGACCATACTCTCCCAAAAGAGTCGGCTGAAAAACCTCCGTGGGGCATTTGCATTGCGATATCCTGATGCGATCATCAAGAAACGTGTTCTCCTCATCGACGATGTCTTCACAACCGGCACGACAGTCAACGAATGTGCGAAGTCATTGCGCAAGGCCGGTTCGTCCGACGTCCTGGTGCTGACGTTGGGACGAACCCTGGATCGTGATCTCATTCCAGATCGTCTCCATACTCAACACCAACACCATTTCGAACCGTTTGGAGTCTGAATCCGTGCCAATATATGAATACGCCTGCCAGGAATGTCATCGACGAAGTTCTATCCTGATCCTAAGCCCAAGGTCTCCCGGTTCGGCCAGATGTCGGCACTGCCGCAGCTCAAAGCTGGACCGACTGCTGTCGAGGTTTGCTTCCCCCAAATCAGAAGAGGCTAGGCTTCAATCGCTCATGGATCCAACCACCCTAGGCCATCTTGACGAGACCGATCCCAGGAGCGTCGCCAGGCTCATGAAAAAAATGGGGAAAGAGATCGGTGAGAACACAAGCGACATAGAAGAAACTATGATGGCCGATTCCCCTGCGGATGAAGAGACAATCGACCAAACGGACAGTTTTTGACATACATTGTCATATATTTTTGCTTGACATTCGTGCAACGACCTCTAGAATACGCACAATACTGGAGGCGTTGTGCGTCTTGCTGGTCCAGGTACTCGATGGAGTCATGCGCAGTTCTCCAAAAAGCGAGCTGATGACGGTGACAGAAACGTGCCGCTACCTCAAGATCACTCAGCGCACACTCTATCGATACCTACGAAGTCGGCAGATTCCCGCCTTTAAGCTTGGGAAAGAGTGGCGATTTGTACGCTCAGATTTAGAGCAATGGATACGAGACCGAACCAGAACTTCTGCCAGCTCCTCGATATAGGTTGTCAAGATGTTCGCTGGTGAGTACCTGTGCAAGCTCGATGAGAAGGGACGCTTCATCGTTCCCTCCCCTATTCGTGAACAAATTGAGGCCGATGGGGAAACTGTGATGTTTCTCAAAGGCCCGGAACAATCCTTGTTGATCTATTCAAAGAAGGAATGGGAGAAGGTGCTCGAACGAACCAGAACTTCCTTAGATGAGGACCAGAGTCGCCTCTTCATGCATTTTGTCGTTTCAGAGGCCAGCTCATCCGATATCGACAAGACAGGGCGGGTCTTGATTCCAAGCCGCTTGCGGAAGCTTGTGCCGGTCGATGAAGATCAGGAAATCATTCTCGTCGGGCTCTATCACAGAATGGAAATTTGGAATCCAAGCGACTGGCGTCGGTACATTGCTCGTACGGAAGATCGATATGAGCAAAACATGGCAAAGATCCAAAACCTCCTGTAGTCCGGCCACATGGCATCGACCCGACATCCCCGCAAGTATCGAGTAACGACTTTTCCATCCCATACCGTCTCTCATCGAACCGAAAGAGAGGTTTCACCTATCTCAAGCACTCGACCGTCCATGCAGCACACGACGGTGGCAGTCGAATCCGCCCGGTTGACCTCAAGAACCACCATTTGGAAGACATCTCACCCATCGATTGTCACACCAGACGGTCTCACCGTCACTCTGCCTATTCCTCCCAGCATCAACCATCAGTATGCGACAGTGAACGGACGTCGCGTGCTATCCTCTGCGGGACGTGCCTACAAAACACAGGTGGGCCAACACGTATGGGTTACATTGATACGATCCCCTTTCAAGATCAGCTTACGAGATCGACTACTTTCTGAACCGTTGGTTATCTCAATCAGGTTCTTCTTTCCCTCCTCATTACGGCGTGACCTCGATGGAGGTCTTAAAATCACTCAAGATGCCGTATGCGAGGGCCTCCGCATTAATGATAACCGCATCGTCGAAATCCACCTTTACAAACATGTGGATAAAGCGAGCCCTCGTATTGAGCTCTCGCTTTCCACCATTTTCTCCTTACACGCATCAACCTAGCTTCAGGGTTTCAGCAATCTCCTAGCTACAGTTCTCTTCCTTTCTTACCGATATCTAAGGGCATTAGTTTTTCGTTACGTAGCCTGCATACTTGTGCTCTTATGGCAACGACACGGATCTCGATCACTGATCTGCAAATCGGAATGTATGTCTCCGCGCTAGACCTCCCTTGGTATCGGAGTCCTTTTCTCCGCCACTCCTTTCTCGTATCGCGTCATGCTCAAATTCACAAATTGGTCCGAGCGGGGGTTCGAACGGTCGTCATCGATCCCGCCCGAGGACTCGTGCTCCACTCACAGTATTCCGGAGCTACAGTATCATCTACCACGGCCCAGGCATCGCCGGATCCTGCCGTAAAGCCACTCAAACCCTTAGCTCAACTGAACGAAGAATATGCACAGGCAAAGCTAGCCAAGCAGCAATTGACCCAGGCTGTTCAGTCTATGTTCATGACGATATCAAGAACCGGCACTGTCAATGCACAGCAAGCGGCCGAAGCAATCCAAGAAATCACCATCGTCACGAGAACCCTCACACACTCTTCTCTTTTTATGGCACTGAGCCAGAATCAGCCAGGTGAATCGATGCTCAGTCAACATGCCCTCACGACTTGCACACTATCTCTCGTCCTTGGGCAAGCACTCCAATTCAACCCCCTGGAACTGCAGGAACTCGCCACCGCCGCGCTGCTCCACGACATCGGACTCTTGCAGATCAGACCAGCGATCCGGCATCGAGTCCACACTGTGTCCGGCCTTACGCAGGCCGAGAAGTCCGAATTTGAGACTCATCCCAATCGGGGGGTGCGTACGTTGCAAGGGCAAGGTGGATTCGACACTTCCATCCTTCATCTCATTGCCAATCATCACGTATACCTCGACGACGGTGGATACCCTAAAGAGGCCCGTGGGGAGTTTACCTCCGATCGCACTCGCATCCTCATGGTCGTTGACAGATACGATGAATTACTCACCGGTTTTGGAGGGACCACTCCGCTGACATCACATCAAACCTTTCAGCGTCTCTATCAAGAAGTGCGGAAGGGAAAACTCGACGAACGAATCGTGTCGACTTTTATCACCCTCATAGGAATCTATCCAATTCATAGCCATGTACGACTCAATACACAGGAGGTGGCGGTAGTCACAGAACTCAATCAAACACAATTACATCAACCGATCATCACAATCACGCATCGACCCGACGGAAAGGAATATCCGGACCCCTTTGTCATTAACCTCGCGCACCAAGACGATGCATCCGAACTGAGATCGATTGAAACCATCATCTCACTGAACAACGGATGAAGGGAGCTTCCCGGAGCAGTTCCCTATTCATAGCGCAATGCTTCGATAGGATTGAGTCGAGCAGCTTTGTTGGCTGGATAGAGGCCGAAAAACAAGCCCACGGCCACGGAAAAGATAAAGGCGATCACCACAGCATCACTCGAAATGATGGTCGGCCACCCGGCTATAATAGTCGTCAAGTGCGCGGCCAGAATCCCACATGCCACTCCAATAAATCCTCCCACGACTCCAAGAGTCATCGCTTCAATTAAAAACTGCATCATAATGTGCAACCGTTTCGCTCCGACTGCCATCCGGATGCCGATTTCCCTAGTCCGTTCAGTGACCGAGACGAGCAGGATATTCATGATTCCGATACCACCGACCACGAGCGAGACAGATGCGATCACCATCAACATGACGGTCAACGTCTCGCTTGTTCCCTCTTGGACCATCCCAATCTCCACTTGCGTGCGAATCGTGAAATCATCAGGGTCCCCACTCTTTAAGCGATGGCGAGATCTCATGACCTGGCGAATTTCCTCCGCCGCGTCTTGGAGATCCTCGACTCGTTCAGTGGACGCATAGATGCCTCCGACCGACCCCAGAAACTGGGTTCCAGAGACCTTTCGCTCGGCGGTCGAAAACGGAATAACGACGACATCGTCCTGATCTGAACCGTACAGTGACTGACCCTTCGGCGATAAGACCCCGATCACCCGTAGTGGGACGTTATTGATGCGAATCAGTGCTCCAAGCGGCTCTTCTCCCGGTTCAAAAATGTCATTCACGACCGTCTGGCCCAGAACGGCCACAAGAGCGGCACCGTCCATATCTGTCTGCGCAAACGGGCCTCCACTGCTTAAAGACCAGTCTCGTATACCGAGATAGCTTGGTGATACGCCATAGACCGGACTGTTACAATTACGGTTGCCATGTACGATCTGTGTGACGTTTTTTATTGACCAACCAGTCTCAGTCAAAAGAGGAACCTTCTTCTTGAGTTCTATCGCATCCGCAACCGTCAGGGTTACAGCACTACCTTGTGCACCTCGTACGCCACCCACTCTCGTCGCGCTAGGCCAGATCAAGATGACATTCGTACCCATGGAGGCAATTTGTTTGTGCACGGCCTGCTTTGCCCCCTCACCGATACTGACCATCGCGATGACTGCGGCCACACCGATCACGATCCCGAGTAATGTCAGACCAGCCCGCAATCGATTTCGCCGGAGGATACGCAGTGCCGTCAGGATCGTCAGCCAAACGAACACCTAGGCCTCCGCCGCTTGAATGCTTTGCTTGGTCACTCGGTCACTCTGGATCCGACCATCCTTGATGACAATTTCTCGCGACGCAGAGGCCGCAACGTCGCTCTCATGGGTCACCAGGATCACCGTCATACCGTCCTGATTCAAAGCACCCAAGATGTCCATAATTTCTCTGGTGGACTGCGTATCAAGGTTCCCGGTTGGTTCATCTGCGAGCAGCAAGGAGGGTGTGGCTACCAACGCACGAGCGATCGCCACTCGTTGTTGCTGCCCACCCGACAGTTGAGTCGGGGAATGCTCTTCGCGACCGCCCAAGCCGACACGCTGAAGCGCAGCGAAGGCAAGCGCCCGTTGTTCTTTTAAAGGAAGTCCTCTGTAAAACAACGGCAATTGAGCGTTTTCCAATGCACTGGTCCGGGGAATCAGATTGAAACTCTGAAATATGAACCCAATTTGCCGATTCCGAATCTCCGCCAACTGATCGGGGCGCAAACTTCCCGTCTCGATTCCGTTGAGCCAGTAGTGCCCCCTGCTAGGCTGATCCAGGCAGCCCAAGATGTTCATCAGCGTGGATTTGCCCGAGCCGCTCGATCCCATAATCGCGACAAACTCACCCTGTTCGATTGTGAGGCTCACCCCACGCAAGGCCTG
>JAHBWT010000038.1 GCA_019636815.1 Nitrospira sp. | reverse complement strand
CAGCGTCGCGATGCGGGATGGAATGGTCACACTGCTGAAAAACGGCATTCAGAAAGTGCTGAAGGGCCTTACGACATACCGTCAAGTCCGGGCCGTCGCGATCAAGTAGTTCTGTATTGGAGGACAACGAACCGGCCGAATCGATTAGGAAGTCTGCTCCAGTACCAATGCAAACGTTTTCAGCTTCATCAGCGTATCGGGTGAAACTCGGATAAATTCCAACCCGCATCGATGTCCTGAAACCCAGCGAACTCCGGCGATCTCAATACTAGCGGGCGCCTCGCCGTTTAAGAGATCGATCTCCAACAAGACATAGGTCGAAGCAGGCGGTAGTCGATCCGCCGTCATAACGCACCCCTGTGCCGAAAGGTTTAAAACGGTTGCGTCCGACATGTCGTCATTGCTTCCAAATGAGCAGGGAAGCTGGACGGCATACCGTTGGACCTTGCGACACTCTCGTGGCATACGATCTTCTCTTATCTGTGCAGATTGAATCCTACCCCATAGGATGCCCGTTGTCCCGACTCTTCGCTGTCTACCGTAGCGCTCACCCAAGCGTTCTCAATCCTCCATCGCCGCTCTTGTGTACAAAAACCGTCCAACGTTCCAGCCGAAAATTGTCGTTCTCGGGCACTAAAAGTGGCCGAGGTGGAAGAGTTTCAACCGGAGAGCATTGTCGAGAAATCAATTAGTTAACAGGAGTCGATGTATCTCCTCGAGCGGCACGCCCCTTGCTCGATCAGCAAACGCCATGTTGTGTCAAAAACAGACAGCTACTCCACGAGTCAAGAAGAACCAGCAAGGCTTTACGCTGCTGGAGATCATGATCGTCATCGTCATCATCGGGATTGCGGCGGCGCTGGCCGTTCCCAATTTCACGTTGATGTACGCTCGCCATGAGCTCTATCAGACGACCACCAGCCTGTATAACCGCCTGGTGTTTGCACGGTCGGCGGCCATCAGTCGCAATGCAATGATCACCGTCACCCCTGGGAATCCGCTCCCTTCCGGCCAAAACGGAGTGACATTCACGGCTCCTCTGGGTGTCGAAACATTCCCACTCAACGTCACATTCGTACTCCCCTTACCGGCTCAGCCGATCGGATTTACACCCCGAGGCTTGAGTACGACTCCCTTGGCGACGCAGACGATTCAGCTGCAAAGCGTCCGCGACCCGAATTTGATCTATTCGATCTCGCTGGCTCCGTCCGGCAAAGTTACCTGGTGTACCACACAAATCAATCCCTGTGTGCGGAACCAGTAGAGAGTAAAGCAGGTGATACGATGAAGCGCGGAAATCAAGAAGGATTCACGCTCGTGGAAGTCATGGTGTCGGCCGCGATTCTCGGTGTGGGCGTGATGGGCATGGCGGCCATGCAAGGCCTGGCGTTTACCAAGAACGTCGATGCCAACGATCTCTCCGTCGTGACGAACATTGCCTCGGACATGATGGAACGCATTCAGGGTAACCGTCAGTATGCCTGGGCATATCACGACATTCAGACGGTCGGAGCAGGAACCTGTGCCGCGGTGCCGACTATGCCACCGGCCGGGGTGACCAAGCCCACTCCGATCACCATCGCCCGAGTCGTTCAAGGCGATTGTGCTCAATGGCGCACCTTGGTGATGGCATCGAACCTCACGAACGTGCAGGGTAGTGTACAGGTGAGCAATGCGATTCCGGCGAATCCATTGTTGGGTGCAAGGGAGGTGGTTGTGCGGGTGCAATGGAATGATCGGGGCGCCGGACAACGGCTCAGGAGCGTCAGTTTTCAGACGACCCTTGTTCCCGAATAAGGCGACTGAGGAGCGAGCATGATCAGTGTGCCGATGAGACATGAGCCAGGGGAACGAAGCATCGCCAGCCAACGAGGGTTTACCCTCACCGAGATTATGGTGGCGACCATGATGACTGCGGCGATCATTGCCGCCGGGCTGGGGGCTCTCACGGTCACACAAAAGACGGCGAGAATCACCAACCAGGTTGTGAATACCCAGTCGACCGCGAGGAACGGGCTTGACATGATCACCGCAGACCTCAAGCTCGCCGGGTTCGGCATGCAAGGTCTGATGGGCGGGCCAGTCGGCAACTGCGTCGTGAATGGAACGCCTGCGGCTCTGGTTCCGTTTGACAACACTCCGACTGGCCCCGACTCTGGGCCGGATCGAATATCAATGGTCGTGCCGATGACCAATTCGATCGACGCAGTAGGGCCATTGTGGCAGCTCTTTCCTCCGGCGCCTGGGACCATCGGCGGTCCAGGTCAGCCGATTACCACCCTTCCTTTGGTTAACGGTGCGACGACCGGGATGGGGGCTGCATTTCCCGGCGGATCGCCGGCGCTGACCGGGATGTCGGTGACAGTGGCCGGTGTGGCCGGGTCACGCATTGTGGCGGATCCGGCGGGGAGCGTCGAACTAACCCTCAGCCCTCCCATCCCCGCGCCAGCGACGTTTGGAGCCGGTACACAGGTCTATTTGCTCCAATGTATCACCTACCAGGTGATTCCTCCTCCGGACCCTAATAATCTCTGTCAGGGAAACGCGCCTTGTTTGGTTCGAGGGGTGGCTCCGGTTGGTGTCGGCGGACCGCCGAACTGCAATCAAGCCGGAGCAACGAATTGCATTCCGATTATGGACGGAGTGGAAGACCTCCAACTCGCCTATGCCTGTGACGGCTGCAATATCAATATCAATTCCGGGGACCCGGACGGCGCCATTGACGATATGAACGGGTCCAATTCGTTCGATCAGGGAGACTTTTTGACCGACATCAATTGGTTCCTTCCTCCGAACCCCAAGATGACAACGAACAAGATCAGGATGGCCCAGGTCAGCATCGTGGCCAGACAGACAAGGACCGACCAAGGGATGGGCGAAGGGATGTCGACACTGGTGCAAAACACCAATACGATCCTCACCATCAGCGATCACAATCATGCGACTGGAGTCTTTACTTCCGGCGATAACAATACGACGGCTCAACAGCAAGACTATCTGCAGTTCAGGAGACGGGTCCTGACACGGACGGTCGAGCTCAGAAACCAAAGGTCGTAACGATGAAGCGAAGCAGGACGTTGGAGCGTGTCAGGCGGCACGCCATGGATGAGCGGGGCGTGTCGTTCATGACGGTCATGATCATCATGCTGATGACCGGAGTGCTGGGTGTTGCAGCCCTGACGATGACCGGCCTGGAAAATTCGACGGCCGGGGCCATGCGCATGGTGGAAGAAGGAGCGGACGCGGCTGAATCCTGCGTGGGCATGGGGGTCAAGGTCATCCAGCAAACGATCGAGATGGGAGCGGTTCCTCCGACGCTCATCGAGCCGAATGGACCGGTTCCGGCGGCCAATGCGGTTATCTTGGGGCAGGAAATCAATTTCGACTCGAACAATCCGGATGTCGCGTGGGGCATTGCCCCAGTGGTGCCCGCACCGAACATCACGATGAACGTCAATAACTACGTGGTCAACGGCGATATCGACAAGCAGTTCGTCAAGATTCGTTCGGGCTCGCAAAATACCGCGGGAGACTCCCAAACTCCGGCCACGGACAGTTATTACCGCATCGATTGCCAAGCGGTGAATGCGGCAACGGGTACGACCAGTCGTGTCATCGCCGTCTATCAATGTCTCGTGTCCGGCGATACGTGCCAAGCGCGCTTCCTGTAGCGCAGGAGTGCGCGTGCAGTCGGAATTAAGTGAATGGAGGCCAGATCCATGATCAGAACGGAGGTGGGCACACACAGCAACCGGCGCGCAGCAGCGCTGGTGCTCGTCTTGGGAATTGGAACGATGATCGGCCTGGCTCCCGGGACGACTCGCGCGGATCAACAACCTCCGATGATGACGGTCGGGTATCAGAGCGGAACCATCACGGCCGTCCATCAAACGACGTTTGAGATCGACGGCAGGACCTTCAGCCTGGTACCCGATGCGATCATCCTGGACGACAGGGGGAACGAGATCGGTCCCGGCTCGATCGTTGTCACGGCGGAAGTGAAGTACCGCGTGGCGAAGGAGCGCAACGATAAGATCAACCGGATGATCATCTTTTTGCCCCGGTAATTGTGTGAAGGATTCTTGCACAAGATAGTTGAGGAATGAGGAAGTAAGGAGGGAGCCATGAATCGCCGGAACCTCGCAGTTCGTGGAGCCGTCATGGGTCTGTTCGTCGGATGCCTGGCTGGGCCTGGCGCAGGGCTGGCGCAGACGATGGACCAGTACTACTCTGTTCCGCCCTTCATCTCGGAACAGGTGGCGCCGAATATCATCCTCCTGCTGGATAACTCCGGCAGCATGGCGTTGCGGGCCTGCGATGCGACGTGGTGCGGCGTCTTAGCTGGCGGCGGGATCACTCCGGTCAATCAGAATTTCGTGGCGTCCACGACCTACGGCGGGTTGTTCGATTCGCTGGCCTGCTACACCTACAATACGACGAACTCGCGTTTCGAGGAAGCGGCAAAGAAAGCCACGGTCGCTTCCGGTTGTCCCGCTACGACGCAGTGGGACGGCAACCTCTTGAACTGGGCGACCTTTCTCCGGATCGATGCCCTGAAGAAGTCTATGTCGGGCGGCGACTGCGCCGTGACCAGAGCGGCCGACGGGACCTGTCCGCCCAGCGGGAATCCGGCCAAGATTACGATCAAGGCCCAACAGCGGTTCGACGTCGCCTCGCGCGGCCACTTCGCGGTGACGCTCCCGAGTGCGGGCGTGAACGGGTATCAGAATCGAATCCCGACGGCTGCAACCCCGGGAACTCCTGGGACGATCTATATTCAATACCGCGGCGGCATCAACGGGATGGGGGGCAGTTTCTGCATCGATAACGACGCGACCACGCCCGGCGATACCGCGACGACCTGCACTGATGGAGACGGGTTTGCTGAAACTCAGTATTGGCTCAGGATCGTCAGGGACTCGGAGCCGACCGGCATCATCCAGCAGGTTGGCCCCCAAGCTCGGTTTGGTCTGTTCGAGTTTAAGTCGCCGACAGCGGGCGATGGGGGACGTATGTTGGTGGGGGCCGGTTCGCGCCAAACCATCGGCTTCGACAGCTCGACGGTGAAGACGTTCAATACGAACACTGCGGCCATGCTGGACGCGGTTCAGGAAACCTTTCCGTCGACCTGGACGCCGCTCGCCGAATCTCTGTATGAAACGGTCCGCTACGTGGCCCAGATCAATTCGGCCTACCAGACCAGTTCGTATGTCTATCCTATCGCCTATTCGCCCGGCGTGGCCTTCAAAGGCAATGGTGCCGGTTCCATAGGAACCAACGAAATCAGCTCCTTGACGGGAAGCGAAGTGTGTCCTCCGGGGTATATCACCAACGCCTGCGGCCGTGATCCCTACTTCTTCGGCAGCAACCACACGCCGGCTTGGGCCACGAACTCCGTTCAGGTGTCCTGCTGCAAGACGTTTGTCTTGCTCGTGACGGATGGTGAGCCGACCCAGGACCTGAACATTCCTCTAAGCATCCAGAATTATGCCAATACGAACGCGCAGCCCTATGCGGGCACCTTCTGCACCGGGAATCGGGGCGTGCCTTATGCGAATAATCCTGGAAATACCTGTAACAACGATCCGGCGACGCCGCCCAGCGTGCTCCTGAAACAGCACCGAACCGACTACAATGCCCAAGGATTCACCAATGGCACGCACTATCTGGACGACGTGGCCTACTGGGCCCATACCACCGATCTCCGGCCCTGCAACGGCACGGCGAACGGCACGATCGCGGTGTTGGGGGAGACCGGCCGATGCCTGCCCGGGCTCCAAAATATCAACTTCTATAGCTTCTACGCCTTCGGCGCGATCACCGGCCGTGAATTGCTCATGAAAGCGGCGCTGCTCGGAGGATTTGAAGATTCAAATGGAAATAACCTTCCCGACCAGACTTCCGAATGGGACAAGGTCATCAATGCGACCGGGGCACAGGGCAGTGACGGGATTCCCGACAATTACTTTGAGTCCTCGAATGTCGATGATCTGCAGGACCGGTTGATGGCCACGATCACGGCAATTTTGCGGAAAAGCGCGTCGGGTACGTCGGTATCGGTGCTCTCCTCGTCATCGACGGGTGAGGGGTCGATCTACCAGGCCTACTTCTTCACCAGCGACATCGGACAAGGGGGGGCGAGCGTCAAGTGGACCGGTTATGCCCACGGTCTGTTCGTCGATGGCTTCGGAAACTTCCGAGAAGACACCGTGAAGGATGGAGTGCTTGACTACAAGACCGACCTGATCGTCACGACGAGATTCGACAACGATCCATCCAGCCCGACCTACAGAAAAGTATTGGTTGATAAGTTTACTGATGCCAACGGTGACGGAGTCGCCGACAGCGCGGTGCCGACCGTCATCGGCGACGATCTGAAGAACATCAAGCCGATCTGGGAAGCGGGCGCGGAACTCGCCGATACTCCTTCCGCCTCGCGCAAAATCTTTACTTGGGTCGATCCGAATAATAACGGAGTCGTTGATCCGACTGAGCAAATTGACTTCAGCCCAGCCAGCTGCGCGGCGCTGAGAGACTATCTTCGCTATCCGGGCGATGCATGCTCGGGAAGCAGCAACGCGATGAATCTCATCAACTTCATCCGAGGGGACGAGGTGCCAGGCCTGCGTACCAGGATGGTCGAGGTGCCGATCGGGAGCGGAACGTTCAAGGTGTGGAAACTGGGCGACGCGATTCACTCGACACCGACCATTGTCGCTGCGCCGACCGCCAGGTTCGATCTGGTCTACGGTGATGCAAGTTATAACGCGTTCTTTCAGCAGTACCGCAATAGGCGTCAGGTGATCTACTTGGGAGCGAACGACGGCATGCTGCATGCCTTCAACGGTGGGTTCTACCATAGAGGAGACGATCCTGCGACTCCGGGAACCGTCGAGCATGGGTGGTTTACCAAGAATCCGACGAATAACTCAAGTGGACCGAACCTGGGCGCCGAGTTGTGGGGATTCGTTCCCATGCAGTTGCTCCCGCAACTGCAATGGCTGGCCAGGACCGACTACACACACGTGTATTATGTCGACTTAAAGCCGACCGTTGCAGACGTCAGAATCTTTACGCCGGATGCTGATCATCCTGGTGGGTGGGGAACCGTCTTGATCGGGGGGTTCCGTCTGGGAGGCAGCTGCGGGAATTGTGCCGCGGGGTCGGGTGCACCTCCCATGACAGTCAACATCGGTGGTGTCCCACGCACGTTCTACAGCGCTTTCTTCGTGCTCGATATTACGAATCCCGAAGTCGATCCGAAACTCCTCTGGACGTTTTCCGATGTCGACCTTGGCTTGACGACAAGCACACCGACCGTGGTCCGTGCCAATCCCGATGCCGATGCCAGCACCAGTCAGATCAATGAGAAATGGTATGCCGTCTTCGGGTCAGGGCCGAACGGCTATCAAGCTGATCTCTCTGCTCCGCCAGACCCTGCTCCGCCACTCCCTGCTCGGCCCCAGCCACAGACCGCGGCTCTCTACACGGTAGATTTGGCCACCGGGCCCGGTGTCGCCAATGTCAACGTGACTCGAATGCAAATGGGAACCTGGCGATCGTTCGTAGGCCCATTGGTCTCGGCAGATAAGGACCTCGATTTCAGGACCGACGTTGTCTATGCAGGACGTACCGCGCACGACGGGGCCTTGCCATGGAGAGGCAAGATGTATCGCCTTGCCCTGCGCTGTGCGGCCGCGCCCTGCATGCCGACGAGTTGGGGAATCGCGAACGGGGTGAATCGTACGCCGACCGAAATGATCGATACCTTCAACGACCCGGTGTTGGGAACGGTTGAGGTGGGCCCCCCGACTGCCGCCCCAACGTGGACGATCGACGACAGCAATCAGGTGTGGGTCTTCTTTGGAACAGGACGATATCTCGGGAACTCCGACAAGGTCGATAACAGTATTCAGCGTCTTTATGGCATGAAAGACAAGGTGATGACCGGTTGTACAGAGGTCAGCACGACCAGTTGTCATACGAACGACCTTGTCGACGCGACGAACGTGGTGGTCTGCATCGTCTGTAGCGGCTCGACGAACCAGGTGACGGATCCGACGAATCCGAGTGTCACAACAGTCGATGGGACGGATACGACCTCAATGATCGGCTTGGTCGCATCGAAGGATGGGTGGCGCGTCACCTTGCCTGGGCCGTCCACTATCGTCAACGGCGGCATCTCAACCAATTACTCCGCCGAGCGGTCGGTTGTGAACCCGGCTCTCTTCGGAGGAACCATATTCTTTCCAACGTTTGCCCCGACATCCGATTTCTGCGGCTCGGAAGGAACCAGTTATCTCTATGCGCTGTTCTACAAGACTGGCACTGCGTCTACGTCGCCGGTGATCGGGACGTCGACCTCCGGCAGCAACACGAATGTGACGACGAAGGTCTCCCTCGGGGTCGGCATGGCGTCGGCTCTCTCTGTCCACGTGGGGAATGAGGGAGCGACCCTGATGTCACAGATGAGTAACAGCAATACCACGACGCAACTTGCGAGCGTCGGGGACTTCTACAGTCGATTCGTCAGCTGGGTGCATCAGAGAGATTGATGGACCTCGATCGATCCATAGTCCCGACAAACAGGCCGTGGCTCCGGGTCATCGGGGCCACGACCACCAAGGTCGCAACGAACCGGTGTCGATGCTCGTGACCGACGTGCATACGTGGTGCTCACGTGTCACGCGACCGTTGTTTCTCGTTCTGGGTGTCTGTGTCTTCGTTTTCAACAGCTCGTGTACCGGCGGATCTTCTCCTGATCCTACCGAGGCGCCCGCCAAAGGCAATCAGCCTCCTGTCATCACCTCGGCCAAGATCCTTGCCGACCCCATTTCACTCACCGGACCGGTCGAGGTTCAGGTCGATGCGCAGGATCCTGAGCGCGAAGCGGTCTCGTTCGAATACCAGTGGTACGTGGACGACGCTCCCCTTGCGAATCAAACCAACGCCACGTTGCCGGCTGACCTATTGAGGCGTGGCCAGACGGTGGCGGTGGAAATTATTCCAACCGATGGTGCGAACAAAGGCCGAGCGTATCGAACGAAGAGTGTGGCGGTTGGGAATACCGCTCCGAGAGTGATGACCATTTCACTGACCCCACAGGCCGCTCGAGCCGGGGACAAGCTGGAGGTTGAAGTTGATGCAAGCGATCCCGATCATGATCGCGTTGACTTGACCTACAAATGGTATCGCAATGATACGGTCATCAAAGAAGGAGAAGATTCCTTTCTCGACACAGCCGGGTTTGTCGCTCCTGATAGGATTGCGGTTGAAGTGACAGCCAGTGATCCTGCCGGCTCCGCACATTCTTCGAAGTCTGAACCACTTATATTAAGCAATAGTGGCCCAACAATCGTATCGACTCCTCCCGCTGCAGCTGTTCAAGGGCGGTTCGACTACTCGGTAACCGCGCTTGATCCGGATGGCGATCCATTGACCTATCACTTGGAGATGGCTCCCCCCGGTATGACTATCAATTCGGGCACAGGCCATATTGGATGGCAGATTCCGGCAGATCAACGGGGAACGTTTCGCGTCAAAGTCGTTGCAAAAGATGGGCATGGCGGACTGGCCACGCAGGAATTCGACCTGACCTTGACTGCGGCGATTCCAGTCAAGCCTCCCGGCGCCTGATCCACGCACATCATGGCCGCTTGTGTCACCTTTTTCATGTCTGTTAGAATTCCACACGTGATGTAGGGAGGAGATCACCTCGAGCACGTGCGTAAGCTCAAACTACGAGAAGGCACCAATACCGCCGTCCTGTTCGGTTACCATGACCGACATCTCAAGCTGATCGAAGACGAGCTGGGTGTACGGCTTTCCGCACGTGGTGAAGAACTCACCTTGGATGGCCTACCTGAGCCTGTCCGTCAGGCGGAACGGATCCTCCTCGAACTCGCCTCTCTGACCAACGAAGGCATTGCACTTCAAGCCGAAGACGTGACCCACGCGCTCGGCGCCTTACGCCGAACTCCCGAAGCGCCGCTCAGGGACGTGCTCGGCAAGTCGGCGATGATCATCACGAAAAAGCGATTCGTCGGACCGAAATCCCCGACTCAGAAAGCCTACATTGAAGCGATCGAGCAGCATGACATTGTGATCGCCATCGGACCGGCCGGCACCGGGAAGACCTATCTGGCCATGGCCATGGCTGTGAGTGCCTTGATCAACAAGGAGGTGAGCAGGATCATTCTCGCCAGACCTGCGGTCGAAGCAGGCGAGAAACTCGGCTTCCTGCCAGGTGACATCTACGAAAAGGTGAATCCATATCTGCGACCGCTCTATGACGCGCTGTTTGACATGATGGACGTGGAAAGGGCCAATCGGCTGATCGAGAGAGGTGATATTGAGATTGCGCCCCTGGCGTTCATGCGTGGGAGAACGTTGAACGATTCCTTTGTGATTCTAGATGAAGCGCAAAACGCGACGGCTGAGCAGATGAAGATGTTTCTCACTCGGCTGGGATTCCATTCCAAGGTGGTCGTCACCGGCGATATCACGCAGGTGGATCTCCCCAATGACCGAGTGTCCGGCCTCATACAAGTGAAGGAGGTTCTGCGTGATATTGAAGGGATTGCCTTCATCTACTTCGATGAGAAAGATGTCGTGCGGCATCGACTCGTTCAAGACATCATCAAGGCCTACGATCGCCATCAGACGGTAAGCGGCGGTAAATCACGATCAGCTCACGGGCCACTCTCATCTCCGCAGCGTCGATCTTCTATGTCGCGCAAATCAGCCACAGCCGTTTCACCGGCTGTCGACCACGCCGGACGTTCTCATTAATGGCAGTGTATCTCCGGGTGAGCCTTGTGCGGCACACCGTCCGACAATCTTCCTTTAAGCATCTGGCTCAACGTATCTTGACGGCTGTCGGAGAGGCGAGGTCGGAATTGAGTGTGGAATTGATAGGGGATGCTCGGATACGGCGATTGAATCGTGAATATCGCAAACAGGATCGAGTGACCGATGTGTTGGCATTCGCCGTTCGGGAAGCCGTCCTACCCCAGGGGAAAGGCCCTGCGACGAATATGCTGGGGGATGTGGTCATTTCGTTGCCGACCGCGGTTCGCCAAGCTCGGGAGGTCGGGCGATCGATTAACGTTGAACTGGCAACACTGTTGATCCATGGCGTGCTTCACCTCTGCGGGTACGATCATGAGCGTGGTCCACGTGAAGCGGCGCGAATGTCACGTCGCGAGCAGAAAGTTTTTCAGATGATTTCGCCGGCGCCTCGATTGATCCGTTCTGCTCCTCAACGGCAGAGGGAGGTACGTTGACGATGGGATGGTTTCAGCGGCTCAGCGACGGGTTGGGCAAGACACGCAATGTCATGCAGCAGTCGCTTGATCGATTCCTTGGACGCACACCGGACCAAGAGCTGCTGGAAGAGCTTGAAGGCGCGTTACTCACTGCCGACCTTGGCGCTCGGGTCGTTGATCGGCTTCTTCGACAGGTCAGCGAAGAAACACGAGGGGCTGATGCGCAAACTCCGGAAGGGCTGCAGAATGTGCTTAGCCGGTCGCTCTATAGCATCCTGAAACCCGTCTCCGGCCCTACGATTGATCAGCTCATGCACGACGGGCCAAAGCCATTTGTTGTCTTAGTCGTCGGCGTCAACGGTGTCGGGAAAACGACGACGGTTGCCAAGATTGCGCAGCGAATGAGACAGGCCGGGCACCGAACGCTCCTTGTTGCGGGAGACACCTTCCGCGCAGCCGCCATTGATCAACTCCAGGTTTGGGGAGACCGGGTCGGAGCGGAGGTGATTCGTCAACGCCACGGGGCCGATCCTGCGGCAGTTGCGTTCGATGGGATTGTTGCGGCCAAGGCTAGAAAGATCGACGTCGTCCTGATCGACACCGCCGGGCGGTTACACACCAAGTCGAACCTCATGGATGAACTACGGAAAGTGAAGCGAGTGATCGGCCAGGAGTTGCCTGGAGCGCCGCATGAAGTGTTGCTGGTCTTGGATGCCACCCTCGGACAAAACACCTTAGCCCAAGCCCGGCAGTTTCACGAGGCGGTGGGGGTCACAGGGCTTGCACTGACGAAACTGGACGGGACCGCACGGGGCGGCATCGTCGTGGCGATCGCCGATGAACTGAAACTACCCCTCCGTTTGGTCGGTGTCGGAGAAGCGGCTGATGACTTGCAGGACTTTAATGCCGAGGCATTCGTGGCGGCTTTGTTTGGGCAACGAATCTCTTCCCTGTAAACCACGCGTTTTCTTCTCTTATCCTTCTCCTCATGCTACCCTTCTCTGAAGGCGAGCCATGCTTCACAATGAAATAGGATGTGCCGGGATGATCAACCTCTTGATCGTAGACGATGACCAGATGAATTGTGATCTGTTGCAGAGCGTGTTCACCAGACAAGGATATCATGTCATCACCGCGACCAGTGGGCGAGAAGGACTTCGTCTATTCCGTACCTCCGATCCTCGCGTGACTCTGTTGGATTTGCGAATGCCGGAAATGGATGGACTCACGGTCTTGAAGGAGATCCGAGCCATCGCCCCCCATGCGCCGGTGATCATCCTGGGAGGCGGAGCGACTGAAATACAGGAGAATCAAGCGCGAGCTTTACGGGCGACCGATTTTATCAGGAGAGGACTGTCACTTGATGTTCTCGTTGAGGTGGTGAATCGAATCACGCAGCAGTCGGTGCAGCCGGCTATCGCCTCATCTCCACCAGGAAACGGTCCATATATTGAGCAAATCGACGAGTCGGTCTTGGTGGTTGATGACGAGCCTCTCGTCTGCGATCTCCTCGTCCAATTTCTGAGCCTCCGAGGGTATCGGGCGCTCGGCGTTAAAAATGGGCATGATGCACTTCAGATCGTAGGCGATACACCGCCGGATGCCATTCTGCTCGACATGATCATGCCTGGTATTCCGGGGATTGAGGTGCTTCGCGCTCTGCGCGAGAAGGAGTATCCTGGCGGCATCATCATCATGACGGGGAGCCAGAACGAAGAATTACTTGAAAAAGCCTGGGACTTAGGACCTCAAGAAATCCTCATGAAGCCGGTTGATCTCGATCGCCTTTTGACGGCGATCCAGCTTGTACTCGTGTGCCGCGAGTGTTAAAAGCTTTCTGATGTGTATCAGAAAACGGATCACCGGCTCGTACCTTGGTGTTCTTCTCATCATCCTCGCCGCCCTCCTCCAGGATGCGCGGGCCCTACCCGTGAGTGTCGATGGTATTCTGGTCCACCACGATCTTTCGGTCGAGCTTACTCCGGCGACTCACGAGGTGGCGGCTAAGGACCGGATCGAACTCGAGGTCGATGAGCAGGTTAAGTCCGTCAGTTTCACGCTTGCACGGACGTTGCTGGTCGAATCAATTGCAGTGGGAGCATCATCGGCGGCGCTTGGGCAAGAGACGTCAATCCAGCCCGTTTCCTTTACGACAGTCCAGAGCCCTGATTCTTCCGCGCAGCGGATCGTCGTCATGCTCCCCGAGGAGCATGGCCGCAACGTGACGTTAGTCTGGGTCTACCACGGGCCGATCAACGACCCTCCGCGAGAACCCCGTCACTTGCGGTTTGTCACACCCAGCGAAACCGCGGGACATGTCGGCCCTGAGGGTGTGTATTTAAGCGGTGAAAGCCAATGGTACCCGGATCTCGCAGATTCTTTCAGCACCTATCGGGTGACGGCTGTGATGCCGGCTGATTGGACCGTGGTTGGATCGGGGCGGAAAGTCGCGGAGACCGCAACCGCCGGCATGGTCTCTTCAATGTGGGTCGTTGGGGAGGGGTCTGAAGCGTTCACACTCGTTGCCAACAAGTTCGTGGCCAAATCAAGAGAATGGAGCGCTTCGACGGGACAGCGGATCGAACTTCAAACCTATTTTTTGCCGGATAATGCCGCCTTGGCGGATGAGTATCTTGATGCGACCGCGGAATATCTCGACGCGTATATTCGGATACTCGGCGAGTATCCTTTTGAGAAATTCGCCGTGGTGGAGAACTTTTTCGCGAGCGGTCTTGGTATGCCGTCCTTCACGCTCCTCGGCAGCGGCAGCATTAGGCGGCGCTATGTGCAGCCCTATGCCCTGGGCCACGAGATCGTGCATTCGTGGATCGGGAATTCGGTGTTCAACCGAGACGGTCATGGCAACTGGGTTGAAGGACTGACGACCTACCTGGCGAATTACTATTGGCATGAATTGGTTCAGGATGACCGCCAAGCCTTGGAGCAGCGACGGATGATGCTCCAGGGATTCAATCTCTACGTGAAGCCCGAAGACGATTACCCGGTGTCCCGGTTTCTGAGAAAGCACGATGAGAAGGATAATGCGATCGGGTATCAGAAATCGGCTTTTGTGTTTCACCTGCTTCGGCAAGAGATCGGAGATGAGGCGTTTTGGAGGAGTCTCAAGACATTCGTAAGCCGACATCGCAATCGACCGGCGGATTGGGAATCGATCGAGCGAGTTTTTTCGCAAGAAAGTGGAACGAACTTACGATGGTTTTTTGAGCAATGGGTCGAGCAGTCCGGAGCCCCCGTCGTCTCTATCGGAGGCGCCGGTGCCCGCAAGGTGAGCGAGGGTGGAGATCGGGATGCTTGGCAGCTGACCCTCCGGATTCAGCAGGGCGAGAAGCCCTATCGGATGGCGCTCCCCATCCATATCGTGATGGAGGACACCACGGAAGTGAGATCGGTGAAGCTGGACCCTTCTCGCGTCAATATCGTTGAACTCATACTGCCAAATAAGCCGTTGTGGGTAGAACTTGACCCGGGGATGATGACGTTTCGTCGGATCGCCAGGCATCAGCTGCCCCCGGTGCTGAACAGCTATGTCACCGATCCACGCAAGACGGTGATACGGGCATATTCCGACGCTGCTTCTCCATTGGAACAGATCGTGTCGCGCATTGAGGATCACGAACCGCCTGATTCGCAAAGAACGAAGGTGACGCCTCTCGAAGGTATGGCGCTTCCTCGTGATGGTTCGGTTCTGATACTTGCCGATGCTCAGCAGGGTTCTGCCGTCCAATCCTTGGTGCAGGAGTCCTGTGGAGATCGTGCCGCCCTCAGGGATACTGGATTCCGGATTGATGGACAGCGGTATGAGGGCCCAACGATGGCCGTGCTGTTTTCGTGCCATCGGGCGAACGTACCGGGGAGCGTCATCACGGTCATGTATGGTGTGACTTCCGACTCGGTTGCGAAAGTCGCTCGACTCCTGTTTTATTACGGGTGGCACAGTTACGTCATTTTTCAAGACGGTGCCGTCCAGAAACGGGAGATATGGCCGGGGCAAGAAGACACGATGGAGGTACGGATTGATGACATGTCGTAAGATGGCCGGAGTCTGGCTGTTGGGGCTCTGTGTGCTGATGATCACCCCAGAATTCGGAGCGACGGCCGACCGGCCTAAAGAAACGATTGCTCCCACTGGTCCTGCAGAACGCCATTTGGGCAATATCCGTCAATTGACCTTCGGCCGCCAAAATGCAGAGGCGTATTTCTCCTTTGACGGCAGCAAGCTGATTTTTCAATCGACCAATGACTGGTCGAAGGATTCGCAGGCAAGTCCGTCGAAGCCAGCCGGCGCGGGGCTCGGTTGTTATCAAATGTACGTGATGGATCTGCAAAGCGAGACCACGCGCATGGTCAGCACCGGTGTGGGAGCGACAACGTGCGGCTACTTTTTCCCCGGTGACCGACGGGTGCTCTATTCCTCCACCCATGCGGCAGGGCCCGATTGTCCGCCGAAACCGAAGCGGGACGGAGCGTACCGATGGGCGCTTGACGACTATGACATTTACTCCGTACGCATCGATGGTCAACAACTCCAGCGGTTGACAGCGACGCCGGGCTACGACGCGGAAGCGACGATCTCGCCAAACGGGAAAACCATCGTATGGACGTCGGTGAAGGACGGAGATCTTGATCTGTACACGATGAATCTGGACGGAACCAACGTTCGACGTCTGACGGATGACCTGGGTTACGACGGAGGCGCATTCTTTTCGCCGGACAGTACGCGTCTTGTCTACCGCGCGGCTCATCCGACCGACCCGGCCGAAATCGCCAAGTACAAGGAACTGCTGGTACAACGACTGGTCGAGCCGGGTCAGCTGGAAATCTTCGTGATCAATGCTGATGGGTCAGACAAGAGGCAGGTCACGTCAAACGGCGCGTCGAATTTTTCACCATACTTTCACCCCGACGGGAAACGCATCATCTTTTCCTCTAACCTGGAAACGAGGGGAGAGGGAGGTCGCCCCAGTTTCCACTTGTACCTGGTGCGAGACGACGGGATGGGCACGGAGCGGATCACCACCGAAGGCCATTTCAATAGTTTCCCCATGTTTTCACCGGACGGCAAACGTCTCGTCTGGGTGTCGGATCGAAACGCCAACGCTCCGGGGGAGTTCAACGTCTTCTTAGCGGACTGGATACCCTGATGCGCGTAATCGGCGATGAGTGATCGGTGACCAGTTCAGGACATCCGGAAGTCTCTGATACGAATCCCGTCATCATGGGCCGGCCCTCTCCGTTGTCATTCAAAAAGATTTCACCCCTAGCGGCATTCGGCTGTTCCAGTGCCGCACTGGTTATCAGCTTTCTCGGATTGGAACGATTTGATCTGCCGATCACCAAGTATGTCCGATCGGTGACGGTGCATCTGCCCTGGGACCAGCTCACCATTCCATGGATGGCGTTCACAAGCAATGCGGGAGATTGGATCGGCCAAGGGTGGCGTCTCGCGTCACTGAGCATTCTGCTTCTTGCTCTCGCCTGGGCTTTCGAAAAGCGGGTGCTCAAGCTCGCCGCGATTCAGTCGCTGCTTGCCCATGGAATTGCCGCCGTGGTAGCCAACGTTCTGAAACACCTCGTCGGTAGGCCTCGCCCAAAGTTTGTGCACTCCGGAGACTGGCAGATGGCGATCTCCTGGATATCAGGACTGGATTCGTTCCCTTCCGGGCACAGCACGGCCAGTTTTGCCGTTGCGACCGTGTTGACCAAGCGGTTTCCAGCCTGGGGTCCGCTGTGTATAGGTCTCGCGGCATTCGTGGCGCTCAGTCGCGTGCTTCGCGGATCGCATTTCCCGACGGACGTGGTTGGAGGGGCGGTCGTGGGCATTCTCAGCGGATCGATCGCTGCGGCACCACTCAAAGCCTGGCGTACTTCAATACTGGAAGGATGTCGATATGCGGCGGGTGGATCGTCGCTGCTCCTGGCCGTGCTCTGGACTTTGTCCCACAGGATGGATGAGGGATTCGTGGGCCTGCTGTTCATGGCATTGGGTGCAACAGCCGTAATGGCCGGTTTATGGATCCGACGGACCTGTTGGATTTTCCGGGACCGTTTTGAAGAAATCTGGCAGGCGAAGACGTCCCTGTATCTGATTGCGTATGGGCTCGCTGCCATGACGACATCACCCCTCGTGCTCGCGGCAGTGGGGTTTACATGTCTGGCGTTTTGGCTCAATACCATTGAGCAAGCGCAGGGAAGTCTGGAAAAATCGCCGAGCTGGTTTGTCGTGAAAGAAAGCGCTCTCCTTGGCGGTTTGGCTCTTGCTGCTCTGATTCTCGTTGATGCACGCGGAGTGCTGCCCTTTTAGTAGCGTTTGGTGGGGGATGAATCAGCGAGTCGGGCTCGCGGCTCTCACTCGGTCGGTAACACCATCAAGGATTCTGCTTCAACCTAGTGCCCAAGTGACGTAAGCGGTGTGGTTGAGGGAACAGTGCCTGTACCCTGGGGGATGTCGACCATCGGCTCGTTAGCCAATAGGACATAGCCATGCCGTTTGAGAATCGGTCGAAATTCAGCCGCTTCTTTCGGCAACGCATCCTCTAAAGACTCCGGCAGCAGAATCATCGTGCGGCCTTCCTTGCTCAAGGCTGCGCGCAGTCGGTCGAGTTCGTTGGATGGAATGAACAACACCGTGCGTCTTGCATAGAAGGCTGTTGATGGTCTGGTCGTGCCGAAAGCGATCAACTGGTCCGTTGGCTTCAGATTCAGACCGGCGGCATAGGCCAATTCCTGCGGCGGCGCGATGGCATAGCGATTGATACTGGGAACAACGGCAAGGATGGCGAGCAGAAAGACGCTCGCGAGCGCTGCACCGGCGACTCCAAAGGTAACGTGGCGCTTCGCATCGGTTAGACCAAAGTAGCCGATGAACCCCATGGCTGCCACGACAATGATCGCGCCGATATACGGGCCGACCCCCAGGTCGAACTGGGTGGCGAGGGGGAACTCTTTGACCATCTTCCCGGCAAATTTGTGGAACAGGAACGGGGCGCTCGCAAACCCGATTGCGACCAGATATCCGATCCCCATCATGAAGTGGATCGATCCGCGAAGTCCTTTGGCCGAAGGATTGTTCAGACCTTGAGCCCAATAGGAAGCGGCGAGGAGGGCGCAGGCGGGAAACAGTGGGCCGATATAGTGTGGCAGGCGGGTGGACGACAAGCTAAAAAAGATGAATACCCCGATCACCCACAGGCCCGCAAACCAATCCAATTCATGACCGGATCCCGCCGGCTCGCTTGCTCCAGGAGAGCCATTCCGCTCGTGTAACATAGCGGGAGATTCACGCCATGTCGCATAGGCTCGGTAGACCGCGGCGGGTAAAAAAGCGCTCCACGGGTAAAAGCCCAGGAGCAACACGGGAAAATAAAACCACCATCCCCCCCCATGCCCTTCCATTGGAGCGAGGAATCGCCCCACGGTGTGAACCTTGGCCTGGGAGGAGTACGCATCACCGTGGGTAAGAAACATCGCGGTATACCAGGGACCGGCCAGGAGGACGAACAGCAAGGCGCCGGCGATGGGAGCGCCTCGTTGCCAAAAGACCAGCCATTGCCGGGTGGCGATGAGATAGAGCAGGGCGGTGATCAATGGGACGGCAAATCCCACCGGTCCCTTCGTCAAGGTGGCAAGAGCCATTCCGGCATAGAAGCCCCAGATCCAGTGGCGCCCGGTGCCTTGTTCATGGAGACCGAGCCAGAACCCATAGAGCGACAACGTGGTGAAGAAGATCAGCACGCTATCGGTGATGGCCATGCGTCCCAACGCCAGTATCTCGATATTCAACAGCAACATCAGCGCGCCGAACAGACCGACGGTCGGGCCGCGAAGGCGGGAGAGAAACAAATAGTGCATCGCGATCAACGCCACGCCGAAGAACGCGGAGGGCGCGCGCGCGGCGAACTCGTTCACACCAAATACCTGGTAAGACACCGTCATCAGCCAATACACGAAGACCGGTTTTGCGACGCGCAGTTCGCCGTTGAAGGTCGGAGTGATGAGATCACCGGAGGCGAACATTTCACGGCCTGCTTCAGCGTTTCGTCCCTCGTCGCGATCGGTTAAACCCATGCTGCCGAGACCGACGAAAAAGAGGAGGCCGGACAAGAGCAGCAGGAGCACAAGGTGGATTGGCTGAGGTGCGGGGCGGTCCATGGTTGGGTGGCGTGATTATCCGTGAGTAAGAGAAGGGGCCGAGCGATAGGTCGTGGCCGGACCGCTCATGCTTGCGGTCCCGGCGCGTTCTTCGCGTGATCCGCACGGTGAATGAGGACCAGATTTCGGAGATACACCACCGCTCCAACAGACTGTCCCGCGATAAACACCGGGTCCATTCGGTAGATCGCGTATGTGAGTGTGATGAGTCCGCCGATGAGACTCATGTACCAGAACGAGATGGGGACGCGGCTCTCTGCATTTCGCTCGGAGGCGATCCACTGAACCACCCAACGGCCGAAGAAGAGCCCCTGACCGAGGAAGCCGATACCGATCCAGATTGTTTCAGTGCTCATGAAGTGGTGGAAAGGCGGACATCACCGTCGTCTTAAAAAACGAGGCGTGCTATCACGGTCGTATCGATTCACGACGCAGGCCCTCTAAATTTATACCGTAGCACGCGTTGCTGCATCCAGCGCACGGCGATCAGATCGTAGAGAGATGTGAACAGGCGGTTCCCCATTCCGTACTTGGATACCCCATGAAGGCGCGGGTAATGCCGAACCGGGACTTCGGTGACGGTGAAACCATGCATCAAGGCGAGCGCGGGGAAGAAGCGGTGCATTCCCTCAAAGAGACGGATACGTTCCAGCACCGGGCGTCGGAAGATCTTGAGAGGACACCCCGTATCGTGCATCCCGTCATGCGTCAGCATGTTGCGCACACGATTGGCGATCAAGGACGAGGCCTTTTTTACGAGCCCGTCCTGTCGCTGCTGTCTCCAGCCGCAGACCACGTCGTAAGAGCTTGTCAGAGGAAGCAGTTTCAAAATATCTTCACTATCCTGCTGAAGGTCGCCGTCGATCTGGATAATGATGTCACCGGTTGATTGATGAAAGCCGGCTTCAAGCGCACAGGTCTTGCCATAGTTGCGGTCAAAGTGGAAGACGCGGACACAGGAATGTTCGCGCGCCAATCGGTCCAGTACTTCACCGCTCCCGTCGCTGCTCCCGTCGTCCACGAAGATGATCTCATAAGGGCGCGCCCTCGAGGCTTCATGAGAATCCATGACCTTCAATAAATTTGCGATGAGGGGAGATAAATTATCCCGTTCATCCTTGATCGGGATGATCACGGAGGCCCAAGGGCTGGAAGGCAGCGTCATCTTGTGCAAGAACTCCGGCAGTGGCCGGAGACGAGATTGTTAAGGGTGGCATTCTAGCGGAAGGGCAGGAATGGGTCAAACGACAAGGAGTAATTGTGGATTTGGGGTTTTA
This sequence comes from Nitrospira sp., assembly GCA_019636815.1. GTDB lineage: Bacteria > Nitrospirota > Nitrospiria > Nitrospirales > Nitrospiraceae > Nitrospira_D. The sequence goes on along the minus strand of JAHBWT010000038.1, from coordinate 18,201 downwards.
GGCCAAGCTATGCAACGATGTCGGTGCCCCACGGATTATCCACCAAGAAGAGCCACCGCCCGTCGGGTTGGCGTCGTAAGATGCTGGAGGATCGCCCCCCAAGTTGCACGGCAGCTCCCGTCGGATCGATTCCCTTGATGCTCCAACGGGCGCAGTACTGCGCAACATCGCCTGCCTGTACGATTTGCTGGGCTTCGATGGTTAACGTCGGTTTCAACGCCATGAACCCTTCCAAAGCTTGACGTATCCCAGCGGTTCCGCTGACCACCAGGCCGGGCTTCATCACGAACGAGGCACCAGGCTCAAACAAGGTCATAGCCGTTTCCAGGTCCTGCGCATTCATCGCAGTGACAAGTTGAGTAATCACAGTGAGTGGGCGCGACGGCTCCATACAGACTCCTCCCTTCATATCCATTTATGACATTCCATCATTTCCGTGCACGTTTCCATCCAATGACTCTATCGCCGCCGAAAGATGGCATAGAAGGCTGGGACTTTGACCACTTCACCAGTTGGAAGATTGTGCACGGTGCGAATATGACTCGGGCCGGTTCCGAGCAGCGTAAATCGATCCGGAGGAAACAATGATTTTAGGTTCCTTTCGTGCAACATGCCTGGCGTAATCTGATGCTGAAAGACCCGCGCCAGGCCGGGAGGTGGTCCATGCTCTGCAATGAGCTTTGCAAAGAAGGGCTCTGCCGCGGATGAGAGTTCAACCAGATACAAAATCCCCTTCTCCCCCAGCAACTGCTCGATCGACTGAACGGCAGTTGCATGATCCGACGGCGACAACTGATGCAACACCGCTCGCATATAGAGATTGGCATCACCGATTTCCCCGTGGAGAGCCTCTGCATCATCAGGTCGAAGCACATCGAGAACACGGTATGTGACGTTGGCGGCACCATTCGTCCGTTCAGCCAGTTGGACGGCAGCAGGGGCAATCTCTGTGCCGATCACCTTGGCGAAATGATTGGCCAGAAATCGCGTTTGTGTGCCGTTGCCGCACCCGAGATCAATCAACGGGAGTTGCGGATCGACATGGCCCTTGAACAGCGCTAAATCTTGTTGAGCAGCATAAGCCGGATCGGCGTCCCAAAAGATTTCTCCTGGCGCTCCACTCAAGGTGCTCCAATAACTCTCCCAGGATGTCAGATAACGGTTCGCAGATGTCATCGATGTTCTCCTTTTCTTGGACCCATGGGTCACCGCGCACGTTCACGCCTAAGGAAACCGCTTCCCCTTAGCAAGGCTGCAACGGGAGCCACGTCGTACCACTGGTTGATTTCTTCTCGTTCTTATTTCCGTTCATCTCCATTCCTAATTTACGCGTTAACTGGTCTTGTGTGAGCACGGACCATTCCAGACTGGCAGATCGATCATGAGCGACACAAATCATTGAAATCATGCATAATAAGAACGTGATCAAAGAGTAGGGAATGCTGAGTAGGGGACGCGTGCCGATAATGGAAGTGCCGAGGTATCGGTAAGTGCCGAAATATCGGTATCAGGAAGGGCGTGAGATTCCGAGTTTCACCATTCTGGATTGTAACGTGGAACGTTTCATGCCCAGCAACGTTGCCGCCCCGGAAGGGCCGGCGATGACCCAATTGGTTTTTTCGAGTGCGCGCAGAATGTGGTTGCGCTCTGCTGCGTGGAGGGTTGTCACGGATTGATGTCTATCGCGTACCATAGTTTTCAGCTCACCGAGAGGAACACTCAAGTCGGCCCCTTGAGACAGGATCACGGCTCGTTCGATGAAATTCTCCAGTTCTCGAACGTTACCGGGCCATTGATATCGGCACAGGGTGTCCATAGCGTCTGAGGGAATTCGCTCGATTCGTTTTTCCATTCGCCGAGCGAACCGCCGCGTAAAGTAGCGGACGAGGAGCGGAATATCCCCGGAGCGGTCCCGAAGCGATGGGCTCACGATGGGAAAGACGTTCAGACGATAGTACAGATCCGCGCGAAACCGAGTATCCTCGACCATTTCGGCAAGATCCCGGTTCGTGGCCGCGAGCAGACGAACGTTGACCTTGATGGTTCTTGTGCTGCCGAGCCGCTCAAATTCCTGTTCCTGCAACACACGGAGTAACTTGGACTGGAGTTCAAGGGGAATGTCTCCGACTTCGTCGAGGAAGATGGTCCCACCATCCGCCAATTCGAACCGTCCCACTTTTGTGGCGATCGCCCCCGTAAATGCTCCTCGCTCATGTCCGAATAGTTCGCTTTCGAGAAGGCCCGTGGGAATCGCCGCGCAGTTCAGTTTCACGAAGGTCCGTTCACGTCGCTTGCTTCGATCGTGGATGGCGCGGGCAAGCAGTTCTTTCCCCGTGCCCGTCTCACCGAGAATCAACACCGTGGAGTCAGTGGGCGCGACGATGCCGACCTGTTTCAGGACGTTCTTGATCGCAGGGCTCTCGCCTATGATTTCCTCGAAGTTCAACTCGCTCCGGATTTCGTCTTCGAGGTAGAGTTTTTCTTTGTTTAGTTTGTCTTTCAGGTTCGCGATTTCCTGATACGCAAGTACATTCTCGACCGCGATCGCGACCTGCAAACCAATATTGCCGAGCAACTCCGCGTCGTTCTCTGTGAAGGCATTTTGACGGAGACTGGCCACACTGAGGGTGCCTAACGCTCGCCCGTGTGCGATGAGAGGAACCGCGCAGCCGGATTGTAGCCCAGCCGCCACCCCTCGCTGTATGATCTCAGCGGAAAACTCTGCACGGTCGAGCGTCTTGATCAGAACGGTCTTTTGCGAAGTGAACGCCAACCCCTCCGGGGTGCCTTCCAACGGAATCGGGTCGCCTATCCCTCCAAACTCCTGATTGCTCGGGCAGTCCAGCAAATGGCCCCGCAACTGGTTGGTCGCGGAGTCATAGATGCAAAATCCGGAGAGATCATGCGGCATGACGCGACGGAGACAGGCGGAGATTGCCTTCAAGAGTTCCGGCAGTTCAAGGTGCGCGACAACAGCATTGTTGATTTCCAGCATCAAGCGTTCCCGCTCGAACTGACGCCTCATCTCTTTTTCCGCCAGATGCGCCCGTTCGAAATTGAGAGCGTTTTCCACGGCGATCGCGATCTGCTTCGAGCACTGTGCGAGCAATCTGGAATCGGCCTCTGTAAAAGCGTTTTCGCAAGAGCTCACGACGCTCAGCGCGCCGAGCGTTCGATCGTGCGAGATAAGTGGGACGGCACATCCAGACCTGACTCCGTTGTCGACCGCATGCCGAACCCAGGGTGAAGAGAACCGTGTGAGGTCGACGACAGGGCAGACCAACACAGGCCGGCGTGACGTGATGGCCTGCCCCTCAGGCGTGTCCTCTACAGAGATCAACACACCCTCTTCGAAGGGAACCGTGCCAAACATCTGCAAATCCAGAGCGTGGAGACGAAGTTGGTCGCTCCCTGGCTCGTGGAGTGTTAACAGGGCCGCGTCGTGTGGAATGACGCGACGTAGGCTGAGGGAAATGGCTTTGAGTAGGTCGCGGAGACTGAGGTGCGCGACAACAGCATTGTTGATTTCCAGCATCAAGCGCTCCCGCTCGAACTGACACTTCATGTCCTGCTCCGCTTGATGCACACGTTCAAAATTCAGTGTGATATCAATCGCACCAGCGACTTGCTTGGCGACGAGTTGCAGGAAGTCGAGCTCCACTGCTTCATTGTAATATGGCTCCTGGTTTCCGACGCCCATTGCGCCAAGCCGCCTGTGCGCAGTTGTGAGTGGAACGGCATAGAACGATCTGATGCCTGTCAGGTATGCCTTCGGCATCACTTTGGGAAAGCGAGCCTCTTGCTCAACGTTTATGCAGGCGAACGGCTTCTGATGTTGCCAGACCCACCCTTCGGGAACGTCTTCGACCGGGAATTCTATTCCAGGAAAAGCTGAGGCCGGTCGGAGGGCATCCAACGGGTGCAGCCGCATGACGTTGCGGTCGGGGTCATGCAAGGCTATAACGATGGAGGAGCATGCGGTGACGCGAGGCAGCGCGTGCGTTAGGTCTCGAAAAAGCTCGGTCAAGCCGTGATGGACTGCGATGGATTCCGAAACGTCCAGGAGTGCGCGGTACCGCTCAGTCAGAGTATCAGGTGACGCCATCGGCAGGCTTTCCGGGAGCGAAAACCGGGTTATTATATCGTGTGCTCGAATAGCTGTGCCAGGGGACGGAGTGGTGCGGTGAGGTGAATAGAGATACGTGCACGACAACTCGTTTCTTCATTTCTTTACCTGGGATGCCACGATGGTGAAACGCATTGTGCCCATTAAACTCATCTCGTTGACTTGCTCGCCGGTATGAATCTCGACTTTGTATCGACCGGGTTTCCATCCTCCTGGCGGGGGTGACAATTTGAGATAACCGCTCTCATCCTCCAAGGCGACATGCATGGCGTCCTCGCTGACGATCGTTCCCGGTGCGACACCGGCCACCTGTTCGGGCATGCAACGGCCGAAGACCTTGAATCCTTGATAGTGTTGATGCAGCGAAAACACGATGAAAATTGCTGAGGTGTCAGCAGCGAATCGTTCGGTCGGCCTGACCGGCACGATCTCGTGGGTCCGCTGAAACCCCAGTTGTTCTTCAAAATCCTCCGCCAAGGTAATTGAGCGGAACATGCCCTGTGGGGGAGCATCAAAATCGTAGGCCTCGGCGTCTTGTGTGCGGTTTTGAAACTCGGAGATCGGCACGTTCTCCGTGAGCGGCAGCTCTTCGGCTGCGGCGACGTCACTCCACAAGAGAAGCGCCGCTATGACGATACCGGCCGGCCGGTATATTCCGCTTACCATTTCTGTCTGCTACACCGGTTGGCGTGAGACTGTCAAGGCACGTGGCCGAGCCGGCCGTTGCGGCTCTTTCGGGTCATCTGTTAGGATCTCGACTGCTATCCGGTTGACTCGACGCAATCGCTCATCGATCACATGTGAAACATGTTGCAAGACGCTGATGCTCTCCCTCAGCTGATCGGCGAGTATAAGCCGCTTGATCAGTGGCAGATCCACCTCAACCGGCTCTTCTATGGGCTGCGAGGGGACAAGCTCCGATCCTATTACCAAACCTTTGCATCGGCGGATTTCCGGCTGGCCCACGCGCTGGCAGCCGATTACTACGAACGCGTGGCGAAGCGAGAGAAGGCGGGGAGTCGCCAGCCGTCATCCTCCGATCGGCTGACAATTCTGGAGTTAGGCCCAGGCAACGGCAATCTCGCGGCCTGCTTTCTCAGCCATCTCAAGGCACTCGATACACAGGGTTTCATCTATCCTCGTCTGCGCTATGTCATGATCGATTGGGAACAACCGACGCTGGATGGAGCACTGGCTCACTCAGACCTGGCGGCCCATCGGGATCATGTGGACACCTATTGTGGGTCCGTAGAGCAGGTGATGGGAATAGCCGATGGAACGGTCGATCGGATCATCTGTAACGAACTGTGGAACGACCTGCCCACCAAGCTGTTGGCAAAACACGGAGGCGAGATCGAAGAAGAGTATATTCGCCCCAACCTCAGCGAAACACTGCATGCGACCATTCAGGATTGGTCGGCATTCGTCCGGGCGTTCCAAGCCAGGGATCTCGACGTACTCAGGGCCTTTCCGCCGTTTCTCGACGAATTGGTGTGGGAGAAGGAGTACCGCAAGGTCGAATGGAAAGACATGCCCTATCGAAAAACGATCGTCGAGTTCCTCCAGCGCATCGACCAAGACGTGTTAGTGCCTGTGAATGTGGGAGCCTTTGCAACGCTCAAAGAGGCGAAGCGGCTATTGGCTCCGGACGCCATTGGGTTCAGCGCCTTCGACGCGGGGACTGCTGACATCAAGGTCTTGAACGATCCGGAAAAACCGTGTTACGGCCAGTTCGGGGGGCAATACAGCTTCATGATCAATTTCGCGCTGGTCGAGGCCGTGGCGAAGCAAGTCGGAATGACGGTGACAACCATCGAGCCACAACGGGAATTCGTGGGACGATCGCTGAATACGAACGCGATCACCCTCATGGAGCTCTTGGCCATCCATCCTTCCGCGGGACCGAAGCTTCAGCCATGGGAGCAAGACCGGCTTGTATTGAAGACCATCCGCGCGTTGAATGAAACATTTGACAGCCCCTATCGCCGGCGGCTGGACTTTCCTCTTGGGACGAACATGCCGCCGGAAGATCGCGATACCTTGGGTGCCATCCTGCGCTCGTTGAAAGACACCGGCATTCCCGACACCGTCGCGTACGTGACCGAGGAAGAACTCATCCGTGCGCAGAGAGATCTGGAAGACCTCGGATACGATAACGATGCCATTAAAATGGCCTTGAACGCTCCGCCAAGCCCGATGGAATACTGCCACTTCGCTTGTCGTTGATAGAAAAGACTGGAGAAAGTTAAGGGTGGGTGAAGGCAACATACTCCTTATTATTCTATCTTGAGCCAGACAAAGGAGAGATCTATCCGAGACTCGGTCTTGGCGTGTTTCGTCCCTGCATGAAGGTGTAAAATAATCGAATGGACCGGCTCAGTGGAACGTGGCAGTGAGCTGGTGTCAATGCCGGGTTTCCCACCTTTCAGACTGCGCCGGTGCGGTCTCGGTGCAGTGAGGAGGACGCGGTGAGTTCATTCGGTACTGGGATTGCCGGGCTCGTCGGCGGCGTGGTGCTCATGATGGGTCTGTTTGCCTTTTCCCAAAGACGATGGGTCGCCGGGTTAGCATGGTTACTCGCAGGTCTGGCGCTGATTGCACTGCTGACGTTCTTGGACAAGCCGGAGTCCAATTTATTGCAACTCGGCGAAATATATAAGACCTATGGATAACTACGCCTGGAATCCAAGCGTCAGCGTATAGTTTATTTCCAATTAGGTTGCCCTATCTGGTTTTCCACCTCGATCGCCTTGTGGTGGTCCGCTACTCTGCGGCTCCTGTAGCGACATCCACAGCTCCGCATCGATTCAAAATGTCGCCCAGTTTCCCGATCCTACTCTCCTCGCTTCTGACACTCACAACCGTGCCTCCGCGTTGAACACCCTCCTGGTACAGAGCCTGGTTCGATGGACCAAAGCCTATGGTGTTTGTGAAGCTTTCCCAAAATCCCATGGTTGAGGTATCTGTGTCTCCGGTAAGCTGAAAACCGGCTTTGTCATAGACCTGAACATCAAGGGATGGAATGTTGAGGGCCATGATTTCGGACCTTGCTTGTTCTGCCTGGGTTGGATTGTCAAATAATCCAATGATCTTCCTGGTCATCGTCCATCTCCTTTCCTGCTATTGGGAAGCAACAGACGTTTGTGTGCATAGAGATTGTCGTCATGCCATACACGCGACTCAATTTTCCCGCCTTGACCTTCACAATGATTTTTGATCGATAGCAATATGTTCTCCAGACCTTCCTGGATGCTGCGATGGCGGTCTCCAGTCTGCCGGATGTACTTTCCCGCGATATCCGGCCGTGGATCAAAGGAGAGGTCCTCTTCCTTCAACACACTGATACCGGAGCTCTATGAGCGGAACCACTCGGAAAAGCCCCAGAAGCTAAAGGATCTCGGATCTTTCCTAGTGGTCAAGGTGCACGATGAGATGAAATAATTATAAGATGGTGTTCCATCCACAGTACACACGAAGGAGGACACCATAAGAGGCTCGCTTGGGCGTCCGCGCTGCATCTCTCCGCAGACGCGTACCGCTCGACCGAACACGGAAGTGCGCGGATCGTTTCGGTAGACAGCTTAAACAATCAATCGACGATCCCGAATTATGTGCGTTGTCTCTGCACGTGACCCATAGTCTCGTCGCTTTTCTCGCGGTATTTCTTGTCGTGTGGATGTTATGGAAGCACCCGATCTGGGAACTAGGAGCGAGGTGCACGGGAGAGACGAATAACGTCAAGGCGTCCTCTCCTCACGTCCTCCATCGACCACAGCGTGGTCATTATCCTGTCGGACTCAGCGGGCGACCAGGATGGAGCTCAGCGGGTTGGCAAACAGAAGGGCAGGCATCAAGCCGAACCACTGTTCGAACCGCCGCGTTCATGGCCTAAGGATGCCTGAGCTCGTGCAGAAGAAGTTCCGCCTCCTGCTTGTACTGGCGTTCCCATGCATAGCGGTAGTGCGGCCTATCGGCATGGATGACAGCTTCCAGCTGTGTGATGGCCTCGTTGATTCGGCCCTGTTTCTTGTAGAGCCGGGCGACTAAAATGCGTGCTTTGGTATAGTTTCCGTCGGCCGCAATGGCTCTCTCGAGATACTCTTGAGCTTTCTTCTCGTCACCGCCTAGAATCCAAGGTAACTCCATCGACAGCGCGCCCATCAGTTGAAGGGCCTGTGCATGTTGGGGATTCAGTTCGATCGCTCGCATCGCGCAACGCTTCATTTCTTTTACCACCAGTGCGGCGTTTGCAATACCCCGAAGACGCTCGGCACTGCCAAGATTAATCGCGTGAAAAAAATGCGCATCCGCGTTGTTTTCGTTCAGATTGAACGCTTGTTCTGCTGCTTTAGCTCCTGCCAGGTACGCCTCGCGGCGCTTATTGTCGTCTGTCAGCAGATCATCGGCCAAATCGAAGTACGTCGAGGAGAGCCGGACGAGCAGCTCGGGCAATGGTTTGCCTTCACGGAGCCGATTAAGGAGAGAATGCAAGTCCGCCTCCAGCGATTGCGGATATCCAGGCGGCATCTCGTCTCGTTGAGCCAAGGCCGGCCCGATTCCAACGGAGACGCCGAGCGCCAGTGACAGACAGGCCAGCCAATGGATGTTCTTCATCCCATCTCCCGTATGATGAACTCCGTGATCGCCTCTGATGCGCCAGCTGGATTGGTGTAGATGGCGAAATGCCCACCGGCGATCATTCGGACACGCATCGATTCGCGTACACGAGCCATTTCCTCAACATTACGGTACGGCACGATCCCGTCGTCATGCCCGGCGACGCACAGCACCGGACAGGGACAGCGCTTCAACACATGTCGAGCATCCACCGCAAGGAGTGTCCTGATACGTGCCGCGATCATCTGCGCGGTTACGCGTTTCCAGGTCTCCCTCTTGTCCTGTCGAAGCTGGTCGGTCGAGGTACGCGAAAGCCAAACCGGCAGTCTCTTTCCGACACGGATCATCCACACCGTCGGTGTCATTGCGGCCCAGCGCAACTGTGCAAAGATGCGTCGGGGCGGGCGGACGAAGGTGGACGCTAAAACTACGCCCTGAACCTTTTCCGGCTCGGCTGTCGCCAACATGAGCGCCAAAGGTCCCGAAAATGACCACCCGAGGACATAGTAACTCCGAATCGCCGTCAGCATGTTGCGGACCACCGCGAGCAAGTCGGGGTATTCGTTCGCTCCCGATGGAGGGAACTGCACCACTACCGGGGATATCCACTCGGGCAGGGCCGCCAGCAATGGGCGAAAGAACACGTCTGTGCCATCAAGGCCGGGCAAAAGCACAAGGGTGATCGATTCTGATGGGAGTTCGTCGGCAGACGACAACGCTGTGCCGTTCTGAGTCACGAGAATCTTGCAGCCCTCGCTGTTACGATCGGAATCGCAAAGAGCCTCCTTATTCTGAGGAGCCCAACCTTCCGGGTCAACCGACATCCTCACTGTTAACCGAATCTTAACCAAACACCAAAGGATGGCGCATTATTTGGTTCTTGCCGGAATCCGCTCGTTCCGCACCTATCGAAGGGTACGTGGGCCAAGAAGAGCCACAGATGCACTCAACTATGCACAAGCGACGGGATGAGGAAGCCCGACTGTTACAACTGCGTTGCGTCGGTTACTCAATTTTCATCAGTTGATCACCAAAATTTGTCCTGACTGTAATCGTTAGGCAATAGTCCTGTTCTAGCATTTCACCATGCAGAACGCGTGCGCGCCACAATCCACCGGAGGCCTAGCGGGTGAGTAAGTCTCTCCGCAGTCGTCCGCTGTCGTATCGCACGATCTGGATTTCAGATGTCCATTTAGGTTTCCGTGGCTGCAGCGCCGATCACCTACTCGACTTCCTGCACTCCGTCGAATGCGAGTTTCTCTACCTCGTCGGGGATGTCATCGATATCTGGGAAATGAAGAGGCGGATGTACTGGCCGCAATCCCACAACAATGTCTTGCGAACGATCCTTGGTAAGGCCAAGCACGGGGTCACCGTGATCTACGTTCCAGGGAATCACGACGAACTACTGCGCGACTATCACGACATGACCTTCGGAAACGTGCATATTCTGGAGGAGGCGATTCACACCAATGCGGACGGCAGGCGCCTGTTGATCACCCACGGGGATAAATTCGACAGTGTGGTTCGCAGTTCGAGAGCCATCGCCATGCTGGGCACCAGGCTGTATGATTGGCTGCTCAAAGCCAATTACCTCGTCCATTGGGCCCGGCGAAAAGCCAACCTGCCGTACTGGTCGCTCGCGGCGTTCCTGAAACACAAGGTCAAAAACGCGGTGCAGTTCATCAGCAATTTCGAGGCGGTGGTGGCGTACGAGGCCGCCCGCATCGGGGTCGACGGCGTCGTCTGCGGTCACATCCACCGGCCGGAAATCACGAAGCTCAACGATGTGATTTATTGCAACTGCGGCGATTGGGTCGAGAGTTGCAGCGCGCTGGTGGAACATCACGACGGGAGCCTGGAACTCCTGCGCTGGGAGGACACCGTGGCGAGCCTGAAACGGTCACGCATCGCGGATCGAGAGCGGATATCGCTATTTCCGGACGAGGATCTTGTGGTCGCCTCAGGCACCCGCGACGTCGCGTAGCGACAGACCGGATGGGTCCCTGGAAGGAGGGTGAGAGGATGTTGAGCGACGCCATACTGAGATGGGTGACATGTGCGGGCTTGAGCGCGGCGGAAGAGTGTCGACTTCTATGGGCCGACAGCGGAATCATCGTGGGACTCTGTCTGATCGCCATCTCCGTCATCTTCCTCTATAAGAAGCTAGCACGCGAGCTGCAGATCCTCCGGGCCAGATCATTCACGCCGATATTCTCCCGCTTCCTCTCCGGTTGGGTGAAGACCAACTCCTACACGGAAGAAACCTTTTTTAAAGCCGACGGCGCCGATGATGATACGGCCGCAAGACGTCAGCGCGCGCTCGATCGCCTGGCCGACTATTTTCAGAAACGTTATCCGAAGTCTGTCATTTGGAGCAACGAAATCCGTAACAGTCTATCTGATCTGCGGTTTACGGATGCCGGCCGGGTTCCCTTCCCGTTCGCTCGCCTGATGCAGGAGAAGTTCAACCTGTGTTCTGTGGTAACCGCATCCGAAGGGCCGAAGCTACGCGACATCGACGGCCATTGGTCGCTTGACCTTACCGGCTCCTACGGAGTCAATGTCGCCGGGTACGATCGCTATAAGGAATGGATGGAGAAAGGCTGGGAGCGTGTGAAGGATCTGGGACCTGTGTTGGGGCCTCTGCACCCGATCGTCGCCGACAATATCACGAGGCTGAAGGCTATCTCGAAACTGGACGAAGTTTCGTTTCACATGAGCGGCACGGAAGCCGTGATGGCGGCGATACGGTTGGCGCGATTCAACACTCGTCGCAAGTTCATCGTGTGTTTTGCCGGTGCGTATCACGGCTGGTGGGACGGAGTGCAGCCTGGACTCGGCAGCGAACGGGAAATCAACGACTGCATCACGTTGAAAGATCTCAATCCTGCCTCGCTCGACGCCATTCGCAGAATGAAAAGAGATATCGCGGGTGTCATCGTCAACCCGATCCAATCGTTCCATCCCAACTCACCGCCACCGAGCGACGCGATCCTTTTGACGAGTGACATCCGAAAGACCAAAGGAGCCCATGCACCCTATGCCCAGTGGCTCAGACAACTCCGCGAGGTTTGCACGGCTTGCGACATTCCGCTGATTTTTGACGAGGTGTATTCAGGTTTTCGCCTGGCGCCGGGCGGTGCGCAAGAATACTTCGACGTCCAAGCTGACGTGGTGATCTACGGCAAAACCGTCGGTGGCGGCATGCCGATCGGCGTGTGCTGCGGCAAGAAAGAGTTGATGCGCCGGTTTGACTCGGCTCACCCTATGCGACTGGCCTATGTGGTCGGCACCTTTTCTGGGCATCCGCATGTCATGGGCGCGATGAATGAATTTCTCCGCTGGGTGACCACGCCCCAGGCCGCGCAACTCTACAATGAGGCCGGCCAACACTGTACCGAGTGGGCCGCCACAATCAACCGCGAATTTGCAGAGCAGGCACTCCCGCTCCGCATCGTCAATCTCACGACGGTCTGGACGATCCTGTTCCAGCAGCCGGGTCGATACAACTGGCTCCTCCAGTACTATCTGCGCGCGGAGGACGTGACGCTGAGTTGGGTCGGCACGGGCCGATGCTTGAGCAACATGGCTTTCAAGCCTGAACATTACGACGAGTTGCACACGAAGTTGATTGCCGCCGCGTCCCGCATGAAACAGGATGGCTGGTGGCTGGACGGACTCGACCAACCAGAACGGAGGAAGGCCATGAAATCACGACTCACCCAGGAACTGATCGGGAGCGTCATACAGGCACCCAGCCCACTCAAGACCTTTTACACCGAGATCATGCGTCGGAAGCACGATGATCATATTGCATCGCACAGCCACCCGCTGAATCAGCTGTTCCACCTCCTAAGCTCGAGCGTCTTCATCTATTGTTACGTCCTGATCTTTACCGATCTGACGACGGCAGTCACCGCCAGTTTGGCGGCTCTCTTTGTTCGGCAGCTCGGACATGCAGTGATTGAACCACCTTGCCATGATAAAGAAGCGCTTTTGCTTGGGTTCAATACACCGAACAAGACGATGATCGTGTCCGCCTACTGCCTGATCCTCTTGGCGAATATGATGGCGGCCGACAGCTGGACCTTCTCCTCGCTCCTTGAGCAGTGGCCGGTGATCGCCCAACAGTGGTGGGGCTTGACCCTCGTCGTGGTGCTGGGCCGCGTGGCCTATTTAGCCTGGCTGCACGATTTCCGGACATCCATGATCTGGTTCGTGAAGCTCCTCACCGATCCCTTCACAGATATCAAGGCATATCTGCCGCGCTCTTCAAGAGAATGGCGGGCGTTTCTACCCCCCTATGCCCTGAATGAAATGAGCCAAAAGCACTGAGAACGTTCCACGCGTTCGAACATCATCTTGAATATCGTTCCATCGAAACGAACTTTGCTCGAAAGAGCTTGAAAAGCCATCATGATGCTGACAATCGGAATGCTCCTTGTTCGGTCTGGCCGAGGTCTATTATCTCCACCGACGGTCGTCGAACGGCTCCAAGAACGACACGAAGCGTTCCGTCCAGCTTCGCCAGGAATGCTGTTTCGCATAGGCGACGCAATCCGCTGGGTCAAGCTTCAATGCCTCAAGTACGGCTTGACGAAGATCTTGATGAAGGACCCCGGTCTTCCCCTGTTGGACCACATCGATCGGGCCGGTGACTGGGAAAGCCGCCACCGGCACGCCACAGGCCATCGCTTCGAGCAATACAAGGCCAAACGTATCAGTCAAGCTGGGAAACACAAACACGTCTGAGGCAGCAAGGTAGGACGTCAGCTCCTGTCCTTCCTTCTGTCCCACAAACTTGACGCGGGGATAGCGCGAGCGAAATTGTTCGAGGTCGGGACCATCCCCCACAACATACTTGGAGCCAGGCAAATCGAGATCCAAGAACGCTTCAAGATTTTTCTCAACTGCCACCCGTCCCATGTACATGGAAATCGGCCTGGGATCGGATAAAAAGGACTTTAGGCCGGGGCGAAACTGGCCCGAGTCCACCCCCCGTGCCCAAATGACCAGATTTTTAAACCCACGCGTTTCCAATCGCTCCCGCATCGAGGGTGTTGCGACCATCGTGCGAACAGCCCCGTTATGATAACGGCGCAAGTAGGCGTAGGACCAATCAATCGGCAATGGAACCCTCGCGCGAACGTACTCAGGGAACTGCGTATGGTACGACGTCGTGAAGGGGAGAGAGAGGCGACGACTCAACGCTCTCGCGGCATGGCCGATGGGCCCTTCGGTGGCGATATGAATGGCCTGAGGGCGAAATTCACGCAGCATATGACGAACGCCGCGCGTTGGAAACACCGCAAGCCTTATTGATGGGTAGGTCGGACAAGGATACGTCGTAAAACTCTGCGGGGTGATGAACTGTACATCATGACCAAGCTCCTTCAAGTACTTGGCGGTTTGTCCTAGAGTGCGGACCACTCCGTTGACCTGAGGATGCCACGCATCGGTTGCAACGGCGATTCTCATCGTACAAATAAAAAGGCCTCCTGCTGCCCTCCCTTCTCAATTCGTCTATTCTGAATCGCTTATCACGTGTGGTCAATGGGCGAATGCCCGTATTGATACCTTGTTACACAGTTTTAACATTCTTCCCTGCAGGCTAGCCCAGTGCGCTTGGCTTGATTCCCCTTACAAGGAGTCACGAGGAGGAGGCACGTAAGAGATCGCAGCGAGCTGCTGCAAGGGTTTCGTCGACAAACCGTTCCTTTCTTTTACATCTGGACGGTAGGTACCGTAACCGGCTGGCGCTGACGAGATTATTATTTAGCCCGTCGGACTCAGCGGGGCGACCGACAGGGAACTCAAAGGGCTGGCGAGTCGAGGGCGAGTATCAAGCTAAACTGCGAGACGTGATCCTGTAATGACAGAGGAGGGACGATGAGGATCAAGAAGTGATAGTCAAAAGCCGGTGAGGGAGCCGGAGGGCCAGGCGTCACCACTACGGAACGGCAACGCAGGCACAGAGGCATCCTACCGCAATTTATTCAGGCCATTCTGTGGAAAAATTATGCTACTTGCATCTGGTCAAGAGATGCCGGAACTCTGTTCCTGCCGATGTCGGGAATGATGCGGAGCTCAAGGGCTGTGGCATGAGGAAGGTCGACATGGTGATCTTCCGTTTCCGAGGTCGACCCTTGGGGACTGAAGTTCCACTGTTGACGCACGATATCGTGGAAGGTTTTTCCTCCGTCGTGAGACCACCGCAGCACATATTCTTGCGTCCGCTCGGTTTCAGCCTCCACGAAGTTTAGCCGGATTCGGCGAACTCGTTGTGGAGACCGAAAGAACAGTCGGATCGCTTGCTCGCCTCGCCCTCCCGCTCGCCATCCCGACGCTTGGTTGGGTAGCAGTGCGGCTTCAATCGGATGGGCAGGGTCTTCCGAGGTGACTTCGACGTCTGCCAGGTTGTCCAGATTCAACCAGTTGGGGTCATCGGATGCCGCGTGTTTCTGAGTTGGATCGAGGAGTCGTTTACGCATCGATGGACCTCCTGGTGATCGAGGTTGGCGAGATCATCGATCCTTGAGCCGGCCGAGGGTGTTCTCAACTGACCGCTCAAGCTTCTCCGCAGCTCCGCTCAAGGCCAGCTCGATGGTCGGAGCCTGATGGCTCACCGCGATGGGCTGGAGGCCTGCCAACCTGGCTTCGAGTACACATCGGATATCATCTCCCTTTGTTTTGTGGCTGTTTGTATCACTGAGATGCGCCTCGACCCGTGTAATTCGATCCCGAAATCGGCCGACGGCTCCCTCGACGCTGGTCTGGGCAAGGGTGACGACGTCTTCACGTCCGTGGATATGGTTATCCGTATTGACCTGAATCTGCATCCGGCTACCTCCCTCACAGATAAACTCTTGAGGATCGACCCTACTCGCCAGGGACAAAAAAAGTCAATCGAGGCAAGGCCAGGGATGAAGCATCACCATCTTCGGGATAGATGAGCAGGAAGAAAGAAGGGAATAGAGAAGGCCACGGAATGCGGGGTCACCGGTGAGAATGCGGTGTTCGTTGAGAGGCTTGACTTTGGTATGGCAAGTCAATAAGATCTCAAGAAATAGTTCCAAAAGGAAAACTAGGGTTCCGGCTTCCTTCCTTGCGGGAGGGAGTGTCTGGTCCAAGAGTTTTCGGTCTCGCATAGCGAGGCTCCACGGAGGGATAAAAACCCGGGAGATCATGTACTGAGGTACATGGCCTTTTGGGGGTGTCACCTTCCAGCAGGAGGTTTCGCTATGCAATTGAATCCCCATCCCATAAATCTTTCTCTCCCGGATCAATCAGACCTGCTGCTAAGTCAGAGAGGTCTGTCATGATAAGTCACGAAAGTCCGGATACGGCTCTCTCTGCTACCGCTCCCGGTGCTCCCGAGACGCTCCGCCGCAACCTCAGTCTCTGGAACAGCCTGACCATCGGCTTCGCAACCGTATCTCCCGTAGCGGGGCTCTATGCCATCATTGGCGTCCAGACGATTGTCACAGGTGGCGGTTGGTTCGCGGCATTGGCGCTCTGTCTGGTGATGCAGCTACTGGTCGCGACCGTGTATGCGGAGCTGTCTTCGCAGATTCCAATCGCGGGAGGCGCGTACAAATGGGCCAGGCAGCTGGGAGGCGCAACCACCGGCACATACGCGGGAGCCATCTATGTCAGCTCCACGATCGCGATGCTTACCACGACCGCCTATACCGGCGGTGTCTGGCTGGCTATTTTTTTCGGATCAGCAAGCGGGACGGGAGTCTCCCTCGTGATATGGGGAGCGGTGTTCATGCTGATCTGTACCATCCTCAACCTCGTCCACGCCTCGGTCTTTAAGTTCCTCATCTCCCTGGGAGTCTACGCGGAAATCGTCGGTTCGTTCGGTGTCGCGCTGCTGCTGTTCCTCTTTTTCCAGCAGCATGAATTCACCGAGCTGTTCGCGCATCTTGGAACAGGAACCGCCCCCAGTCAGACCGCCGCGTTCCTGGCTGCGCTCGCCATTTCCGGTTGGGCGTTCATCGGCTTCGATGCCTGCTCAACCATCGCCGAAGAAACTCACGAGCCTAAACGGATGGTGCCGCGTGCGATCTTTTTCTCTCTCTGCATGGTGGGCAGTGTGGTGCTCTTCAACTCTGCTGCCCTCACACTCAGCTTTAACCGCGATACCTTACAACAGACGAGCGCTGTGTCCGATCCTGTCACACCTGTGATCGTCGACAACTTTGGAGCGTGGGCGGAGACCCCATTTCTGGCAATCGTCCTGATCGCGTTCCTGGCTTGTGGATCCTCCATGGTCCGGTACACATCCCGTATCGTGTTTTCTATGGCTCGCGAGGGAAGTATGCCGACCATCCTCAGTCGGGTCACCGCCGCCGGCGCTCCGCATAATGCCGTACTGTTTACAGTTCTGCTGGCTACGCTTGGATTGCTTTTCGGCCTCAATGATGAAGCGGTCGCCACAGTGCTGGCGTTCGGCACGGGTGGGTTGTACGCCATGTTTGCCATGACCACGGGTGTCGGACTCTACACCCGTCTCACAGGTCGCTGGGACCCGTCGTTAGGCCACCTGAAGCTGGGTGTTTGGGGATTACTGATCAATACAGCGGCATTTCTGTGGTCGGTTTTTGAATTGGTCAATATCGCATGGCCACGTCCCTATGCGACTTCCCCCAACGCCCCCTGGTGGCAACTCTGGGCCGTGCCGCTGGTTCTCGGAAGTATTTTAGGAATGACCACGTTGTATCTCTTGGTCGTGAGAGCGACAAGAAGCGACGTATCGATGTGTCCGAGAGAGTCCGCCCCAACTCAAGAATGAAAGACAGGTGGTTCGCCAAGTCTCGTGTCGCAAGGAGAGTTTCACACAAAGTCAGAATCCATTCATTGTGTAGAAAGGAGTCATCATGGCAAAAAAGAAAACGTACCAAGGCAAGGTTCCATTGCATGACAAATATGGGCCGGAGGCGAAGTATGCGGTGGAAGCCGAGGCGCTGCTGCCGACCACGAAATATGAAGAAGAAATCGCACGAGGCCTCGAATTGGGTCTGCCTGGTGCCGATTCCATTAAAGATCGCGGGATTCCCACATTCAGTCGTGGGGAACTCCCTCACTTCGCCGGCATCAACACGTTTATCAAGGCTCCCTATGTCGAAGATGTCCGCAAGTGCGGCCAATATGATGTGGCTATTCTCGGCGCGCCGTTCGATGGCGGGACGACATATCGATCAGGCACCAGATTCGGGCCTCAAGGAATCCGTAAGATCTCAGCCTTGTACGGCACCTACAGCTTCGAGCTCGGCGTGGATCTGCGGGAATCCGTGTCCATCTGCGATGTCGGCGACGTATTTACAATTCCCGGCAACATCGAGAAGACCTTCGATCAAGTGAGCAAGGGCGTAGGGCATGTCTATGCCAGCGGCGCGTTTCCCGTGGTACTCGGGGGAGACCATTCCCTGGGCTTCGCGACCGTGCGGGGA
>JAHBWT010000037.1 GCA_019636815.1 Nitrospira sp. | reverse complement strand
AGCGGCAGCGTCCGATGCGCAGCCGTCAATTTCCGCATGTCATACCGCTCCCCATTCGCGGTCTTGTTTCCATGAAAACCTGGGCCATACCACGATGCCTCACCTCGCTCCACCACGCCTACTGGATATCCGGGAAGTCGATTGGTGGGACGAGACGGTGTCGTACAACCTTGCGTGAGGAGTCCCCCCACAAGGCCGATGACGACAATCGTACGAGCGATTTTCGTGAGCGGCAACGGCCGCATGGGTCAAAACTCGTCGAGGGATTGATTGCGTAGAATGGTCAGGGCTTTGTCGGTGTTGGAAACGGTCAGGACGACGAGCGCCCGCTTCCCTTCCCGTGAAGGCGTACAGTAGCCGCACTTGATGTTGATCCGGCTCTTCATCAAGAGCTCGGCCACTTTTTTCAATGCGCCAGGCTTATTCTCAAGGCTCAACAGCAAGGCCGTTTCTTCGCCAAACTTGATTTTCGCCGATCGAAGGGCCGCACGAGCCCCATCCAGATCAGCCACAAGCAAGCGCAACTTTCCCGCGCCCGTCACTTCCGGGGCGGAAAATGCTTTGATGTTCACTCCAGCTTCTCCAAGAACGGCCGTCACTCTCGCAAGGGCACCTGGTTTGCTCTGACCGCTGATAACAAGCTGCGTCGCAATCGGCATATCCGAACTCCCCTGGACTCTTCAATCTTAGAACCGCCTGCGCCTCGTCAAGCGAGTGACTCGCAACGGAGACCACCCCCTCCGATGCTCACAATTCCTGAAAGAGTCTATCGGTTTTGAGAAAGATTTTCGAGCCCTTGAGCGTACCGCCGAAATGGCCATTATACCGGATCGCCTGCGCTGGAATCGCCGCTTCCTACAACAGATGCACGATGATGGGGATTTACTCTGCATCGTCTCACTCCCTTATGAGCACCCACTCGTCGCACCGCAACTGACACATTTGAGGCAGGTGCCGTTCCGGACCATGGTGAATTGCTTGCATTCCGGACAAGGATCGCCTTCATAGCCTTTGATCCTGGCATTTTTGGCGCTTTGGATCTCCGTCAGAGTCAACGTCTCATGCACAAGCTCCACTTGTCGAGCAACACCATACCCATTTCCGTGGCCGTGGCCATTTCCTTTTCCGCCGTTTCGGCGGATCGGAAGGTGTTCCGTCACCACCGAAGATTTGGCCAATGCATCGAGGTCGGCTTCTTCCTCGAAACATTCAGGATCCATGTCGTCTTTCTTCATTGAATCCATGCGCAGATCTTCTTCTTTCACCTGCGCAAGATCATACCGGTCGAGATAGGTAACGGCGAGTTCACGGAAGATATAATCGATGATCGACGTCGACATTTTGATCCGATCGTTCAGCTTGACGGGACCGTTTGGCTCGAATCGGGTGAAGACAAAGGCTTCAACGAATTCTTCCAGAGGGACCCCGTGCTGAAGGCCAAGAGAGATGGCGATGGCAAAGCAGTTCATGAGACTTCGGAACGCCGCCCCTTCTTTGTGCATATCCAAAAAGATTTCTCCGACGGTCCCATCTTCATATTCACCGGTACGCAGGTAAAGTTTGTGCCCTCCGATAATCGCCTTTTGCGTGTACCCATTGCGTCGACTCGGCAACGGGCGTCGTTTGGCAAGGTACCGAACGAGCACTCGTTCAGTCACTTTTTCTGCCATCTCCATGATGCCGGTAACAGCTTCGATGGCTTTTCCGCTGTCGGTCGACGCGCTCAATGGCTGGCTGAGCTTGGACCCGTCACGATACAAGGCTACCGCTTTCACCATGCTCCTCCAGGCAAGCAGATACGACGCCTTGACATCATCCACGGTGGCTTCAGCCGGCATATTGATGGTCTTGCTGATCGCACCGCTGATAAACGGTTGCGCCGCAGCCATCATGCGGATATGCGCGTCGACGGCGATGGAGCGTCGTCCGATTCGACCACATCGATTGGCGCAATCGAAGACTGCAAGGTGTTCGGCCCTCAAATGCGGCGCTCCCTCCACGGTCATCGTCCCGCAACAGAAATCGTTCGCGGCGGCGATCTCTTCTTGCGTAAAACCGAGCGCCTTCAACATGTTGAAATTCGCCTCGGTAAGTTGTCCCTCGGTGAGGCCAAGCTGTTCCACGCAAAAAGCCTCCCCCAGGATAAACTTGTTGAAGGCGAACTGAATTTCGAATGCCTGCCCCAACCCGGACTCGAGTCGATCCAAGGCCGCATCGTCGAATCCCTTCTGACGCAACGTGCCGTGATTGATAAAGGGCGCGCCCTTGAGCGTCTGCGCACCGACACAGTAGCGGACGATATCCTGGACCTGTTGGTCCGCATAGCCCAGGTTGGTCAACGCGGGCGGCAGGCTTTGATTGATGATCTTGAAGTACCCTCCACCCGCCAGCTTCTTGAACTTCACCAGCGCAAAATCCGGCTCAATCCCGGTGGTATCACAATCCATGACCAATCCGATCGTGCCGGTCGGGGCGATCACCGTCACCTGCGCATTGCGGTACCCATAAGCCGCCCCAAGCTCAAGCGCATAGTCCCAGGCCCTTCGAGCGGCAAGGAGCATGTCCGGAGGACAGTGCTCGGGACGGATTCCCATCGGACCAATCGTCAACCCTTCATATTCGGTATGAGGCACCTGGTACGCAGCCCGACGGTGGTTGCGGATGACTCGGAGCATGTGCTCTCGATTCTTTGCATAGCCAGGAAAGGGCGACAATTCGGCAGCCATTTCAGCTGATGCGCGGTAGGCCTCCCCGGTCATGATGGACGTGATGGCTCCACAGATCGCCAGGGCTTTGGGCGAATCATAGGGAATCCCCAACCGCATCAGGACAGTGCCGAGATTCGCATACCCCAATCCCAACGTTCTGAATTGATAGCTTTTTTCGGCAATCGAACGGCTCGGGAACGAAGCCATCAAGACGCTGATTTCCAAGGCGATCGTCCACAATCGAACGGCGTGGCGGAAATGCTCCAATTCGAACTGCCCGTCGGCGCTGTAAAACTTGGTGAGGTTGAGGGAAGCCAGATTACAGGCGGTATCGTCCAAAAACATGTATTCGGAACAGGGGTTGGATGCATTGATCCGGCCGTCCTCCGGACACGTGTGCCATTCATTGATGGTGGTATCGTACTGTGTTCCAGGATCGGCGCAAATCCATGCAGCCCACGCGATCCGATCCCACAGCTCTCTGGCCTTGATGGTCTTGCACACCGTACCGTTCGTTCGGCGTTTGAGTTGCCAATCGCCGTCGGCCTCGAGTGCGGAAAAAAATTCATTGGGGATTCTGACGCTGTTGTTCGAATTTTGGCCGGAGACCGTCTGATAGGCCTTCCCATCCCAATTCGTGTCATACTCATGAAACACGAAATGCGTGAACCCTTGCTGCGCGTACGAGAACATCCGTTGGATATAGGCTTCGGGCACCATATCGCGCCGAGCCAATGTTAGAGCTTCACGCAGGACAGGATTCGATTTCTGGTCAAGATCCAGTCTGAGAGCCCCGTCACCGTCGACCATGTGACAGGCCTTCAAGACCGCGTTGAGGCGCTGGGCGCAGATCTTCGAGCCCGTCACCATCGCCGCGACTTTTTGTTCTTCGACGACCTTCCAATCGATGAATTCCTCGATATCCGGATGATCGAGGTCTAAACAGACCATCTTCGCGGCGCGGCGAGTGGTCCCGCCGGACTTGATCGCCCCTGCCGCTCGATCACCGATCTTGAGGAAGGACATAAGGCCCGAAGACCTCCCTCCGCCGGAAAGGCCTTCGCCGTCGCCTCGCAATTTCGAGAAGTTCGTCCCGGTTCCGGAGCCATACTTGAATAACCGAGCCTCCCGAACCCAGAGGTCCATGATCCCGTTTTCGTTCACGAGATCATCCTCGATCGATTGAATGAAACAGGCATGGGGTTGAGGATGTTCGAACGCGTTGGTGGCTTTCACCACCTCACGAGTTTTGGGATCGACGTAATAGTGCCCCTGTGCGGGTCCCGACAAGCCATAGGCATAGTGAAGGCCGGTGTTGAACCATTGTGGAGAATTGGGCGCGGCCATTTGATGCGCCAGCATGTAGCACATTTCATCGTGAAACGACTCGGCATCTTCGGGAGTCTTAAAATATCCATGAGACTTGCCCCAGTGGGTCCAGCATCCCGCCATGCGTTCAAAAACTTGACGAGCATCCCGCTCGCCGCCGAGCACCGGATTACCGTCCGAGCCGACAAGCGGCTGCCCACTCTGATCGCCTTGCGGAATTCCAGCCTTCCTAAAGTATTTTTGCGCCAGAATATCGACGGCCAACTGAGACCATGTCTCAGGAACATCGATGTTTTCGAGCTTGAACACGGTAGATCCGTCAGGGTTGCGAATCTCCGACGACCGCTTGACGAACGCCAGCCCCTCATAGGGGCTCACTCCGCGACGGGTAAATCTCCGATCAATTTTCACGGCAGCCCTCCCCAGGTAGGCAATGGACTATTGGCTTGCTTCTGTTAGATGTCATTATAGATGTCATTCGCGATGCGTGAAATGTGTTTGTCACCAGAGTTAACTACATATAGCTATCATTATTTTTTGTCAACACCAAGTATTGTGGATATTTGGGAAAAGAGAAGAAAGGCTGTGAATAGTCGAAACGCGAATCTCACAGCCTATTCTTGGCATTTCTCAAGGAGGTTATCCACACAAATACGTCGATGAAGAACGTCTCGGCAGATGACCCCAGCCATTTTTTCTTTCTAGAAGGCCATTCGGCCAATTTTTAGTGTGGCTTCTTCAACTCCTTGTAGAGGAATGAACCGACCACCGAGGCCGAGCACAACGACTTTTGTATCCGCCACCTGCGTTTCGTATTGACTCATGATTCCCCAATTGTGTCGCGCCGTATTCGGACGAACGAATGATTCCAGCAACTTCTTACTTTGCGACCGGAATACCTGGCGAATGAATTGTTGCTCCCGAGTCGGTGTACCCTGGTCCATTCGGTCTATCACGTTACCCAATTCCCGTTCAACGAAGCGTAAATAGTCGTCCATGGTCGGATTGGACCATGCCAAGCCGACCGCCCCTGCGAGTACACCGACGATCATGCTCAGACGAAGGAGGCTCATGATGTTCTCAGGACATTTGCCTCTGGCTGTCCGTGATGAAATACCCCAACCGGCCCGATTTGACAAACAATTGTCGGGCCAATTAGCTTACCTCGGTTCCTTTCACACCGTCATTTTGAATCTGGAGGAAGCTATGTTCGTCTGGAGTAAAAAACTTGTCGGGGCCCTGTTGAGCATATTCGTGCTGCTGTTAGGAATCTTCCTACTACAAGGGCCGTCGGAGAGCACGAGCGTCCTCAAGGCTCACACCACACAATGGATCATCTTGAACTATGCCTGCCTGCTCGTGTGGCTCTTCGCCTGGATGATCGACCAAGCGCGCGTCCGCGGCAAGAACGTCTGGCTCTGGCTGGTGCCGTTCATTCTCGCTCCACTTCCCACTCTGATGATCTTCGTTCTCTTCCTCCAACGGCGATTATCCTCATAGGCGGTCTGAAACCGGCGAGGCGGCTGGTTCCATAACGGCGGTCTTCGCAGGTGCTTCCTGTTCCGGTTCGATGGAACGCCGGATTCGCCACACAGCCCAAAGGCCTGGTAAAGCCACCACTACGGTCAAGACAAAGAACTGTGTCCATCCGACCAAGGCAACGACATCCGCTGACGGGCGACCGGCAAAGACCCTCCCCAACGCCTCTAACGAAGACAGCAGCGCGAACTGTGTCGCGGTGTACCGAGGATCGCAGAGCGACATGACCAACGCGACAAACGCGGCGGTGCCCATCCCTCCCGTCACATTCTCGATCACAACCGCCGCCGTCAGCATAGCCGAACTCTTGCCCGTCAACGACAGGGCGACGAATCCCAGATTTGAAACAGCTTGTAAGACACCGAAGATCAAGAGGGAGCGCAGGAGTCCCGACCTGGTCATCAACAGTCCGCCGACAAAAGCACCCAGCAATGTCGCAAAAATCCCGAGCCCCTTTACGGCACCGACCTCCGTCGAGGAAAAACCCAACCCTCCAATCAGGAAAGCAGTCTGGAGTGCTGACGCAAAGGCATCTCCAAGCTTGTAGAGGATGATCACGGCCAAGAACCCCAACGCCTGAGGTCGCGCAAAGAATTCCGCCAGCGGGGCCCCGATCGCTTCCGCCAGACTTCTTGGAGCATTGGCGACCAACGTCGGATCAGGGCTGACCAACGTAATACCCACCCCTGCGACCATGATGGCAGCCATCGCCAGGTAGGTTATCTGCCATCCCGCATAATCGGCGAGCACCAGTGCACCGGCGCCGGAGGCTAAAAGCGCGATTCGATAGCCATTGACCCATACGGCCGCCCCCAATCCGCGCTCGTGTGCATGGAGCGTGTCCGTTCGATAGGCGTCGAAGACAATGTCCAGCGACGCGGCCAGAAACGCGACGAGCAGAGCATAAGCCGCCATCCATCCAGGGTGAATCTTTGGATTGGTGAGAGCCATAAGCCCGAGGCCGACCGCCACACAGAGTTGCGTCAAGACCATCCAACCGCGACGCCGCCCCAACCAAGGCGGAACCACGCGATCCATGACCGGAGCCCAGAGGAATTTAAGGGTGTACGGAAGGCCGACCAGGGTAAAAATGCCGATGGTCTTCAGATCGACCTCCTCGACCGTCAGCCAAGCCTGTAAGGTCCCGGATGTGAGAGCAAGAGGAAGGCCGGAGGCAAACCCCAACGGCAGCATCACGATGAGGCGCCGATTCAATAACGCGGCAAAACTGGACGAGCCTTGCGTCACAAGAATTCACTCGTGCGAGAGTGGGTTGAATGAGACTGGTCTGTGCGCAGCAAGCAGACCCTCGGCTGGAACGCAGGATACCATCGCCTCCCGTCACGTCTCAGCAGAATCAAAAAACGCGCGGGAACGGCTTCATCGTTTGCGCTCTGGTTAACAGGGCTGTCCGTTGAACAGACAGGGTTTGTACCTCGTGAGGTCGAAATCGGTGTTTTCTTGATAGACCTTCTCGTTGCCGTTGACCCCGTCCTGCTCCGGATCGTTCCACATAGTGTGGTTCCACCAATAGAACAGCGGCTGGGATTCGGTTTGGTAGATGGGATTGCCATAGCTGCTGCGCGAGTAGTCCTGAACCAATCGGGCCGTCACATAATCGATCTGTCCGTCTCCGTGAAGAGAATACAGCATGATGAAGAGGCGAGCCTCATGATCGTACAGTTCATCGACTCGCGTATTGAGATCGGGTTCAACGGGGAGGGAATCTGCGCTCCATCCCGGCAGAGGATGGCTCCACAGCAAACAGGCGAGCGCGAAACTAATACCATGCAGACGAAAGACCTTCACACTCACCCTCACGAACTGGATTGGCCGCTTTCACACACCTTTCCGGCAATCGTGAAGAACGACCGAGGCAGCCTCGGTATCAACCGGCTACCTTGCCGGATCACGCATGTTCTCCCTATAATGCCACCCCTATGGCAACGACCCGTGCCTCTCTACATACGCTTGGCTGCCGACTGAATCAAGCCGAAACCTCGATCCTCGGCGAAGGGCTCAGACGGAAGGGGTTCGAGTTGGTCGAATTCGGACAACCGACGGATCTTCTTGTGCTCAATACCTGTGCCGTGACGGAAGATGCCGAACGGACCTCGCGATACCTGATTCGGAAGACACTCAAGCATTCTCCGCATGCGTTCATCGCCGTTACGGGCTGCTACGCTCAGTCGGGAATGGAAACCCTGAAACAACAAGCCGGGATTGATCTCATTGTAGGTCACCAGTTCAAACTTGACCTCCCGGCCTACCTTCCTCACGCGCGCGAGCTACGAAAACGATCCGTCACGGAGGTTCAGCATACAAGAACGATTTCGCGCGGCGACTTCGAACTCCCGCACTTTGCAGAACCTGATTCCACCCGCGCCCTGCTTAAGATACAGGACGGATGCAGCGCAATGTGTAGCTTCTGCATCATTCCGTTCGCCAGAGGGCATGAGCGGAGCCGAACGCTCCAAGACATTGTGTGTGAAGTTGAGAGTCTCACGGATCGAGGCTACAGAGAAATTGTGCTCACCGGCGTAAACATCGGCCAGTATGCTCATCAAGGCCTTGATTTTTGCGCCCTCCTTCGGCGACTCGATCACGTCGCCGATCTCGAGCGACTCCGTATCTCTTCGATTGAGCCCACCACCGTTACTGAGGAATTACTTGATATCCTCGCATCATCGAAAAAGTTCTGCCCCTATCTCCACATCCCGTTGCAGAGCGGCGACGACACAATCTTGGACGCCATGAATCGTCGGCATACGATCAAAACGTACGGCAAGCTGATTGAAACGGCACTCACAAAGATTCCCGACCTGGGGCTTGGGACCGATCTTATGGTCGGGTTCCCCGGTGAGACGGACGCGGCATTCCGGAACACCGTGGCCCTTGCAACCGACCTACCCTTCTCCTATCTCCACGTGTTCCCCTACTCGCCTAGACCTGGAACCGCCGCACTTCGGATAAAGCAGGAAGTCTCCTCGGCGATGGTAAAAAAGCGCACTGACATTCTCCTGAACCTGGATCGCGCCAAACGCCTCGCTTTTCACAACAGGCAAATCGGGAAAACCCTCTCGGTCCTCTTCGAATCCGCCGTGCGAGATTCCCATCGGATCGGCACCACCCCAAACTTCACAAGGGTGACGGTAACAGATTCTGCTGACCTTCAGAATCGGATTATGCCGGTGACGATCACCGCCGCGACTGATCGCTGCGCATTCGGCCATATCGTCCCGACCCAGCCGAGCCACTCTGCCATGGCGATGCTATGAGTCTAAAAACCCTTCCTCACGTCCACATCGAAACTTTCGGTTGCCAGATGAACGAATCCGACAGCGAGCTCGTTCGGTCCATGCTGAAGCGAGAAGGCTTCGTCTTCACAGAGGATCGCGAACGTGCCGATGTCGTATTGGTCAACACCTGCGCCATCAGAGAGAATGCCCATAACAAGATCTACGCCCATCTGTCCGAGTTGAAAGCGGTCAAGAAACAGCGCCTGCTCGTCGTCGGCGTGCTCGGCTGCATGGCTCAGAATTTAAAGAGCGACCTAGCGGACAAGGAACCGATCATCGACGTCCTGGCCGGCCCGGATGCCTACCGCCAACTTCCCTCATTGCTGACCACCGCGATTGAAGCACAAGAACAGGGACTGGCTCAGAAGGGATTCGCGCTCGATCTCTCAGAGTATGAAACATATGAAGGAATCTTGCCGGATCGCGACAGCGGGGTGAATGCCTGGATCACGGTGATGCGAGGCTGCGATAATTTTTGCTCCTTCTGCGTCGTTCCTTATACCAGAGGACGAGAACGATCGCGCGATCCGGAGTCCATTCTGCGCGAGGCTCGTGACGCTGCCGCCCGTGGGTTCAAGCAAATCACGTTGCTCGGCCAGAACGTGAATTCCTACCTCCATGGAGAATGGGACTTTGCCAAACTCATCAGGGCCGTCGCGGACCAGGCGGGCATCGAACGAGTACGGTTTACCTCACCTCATCCTAAAGATTTCCCTCGTGCACTTATCGAAGCTATCGCCGCACACCCCAAAGTCTGCAACCATATCCATCTTCCGCTTCAGGCAGGGAGCAATCGCATTCTTGAACTGATGGGGCGAACCTACACGGAAGCCGAGTACCTTGCGCTGGCAGATCGCATTCGACGGACCATCCCCGGTGTTGTCCTGACAACGGATATCATCTGCGGCTTCTGCTCGGAATCGGATGAAGACTTCCAAGCCACTCAGCGGATGGTGGAACAGGTGCAGTTCGACTCGGCCTATATCTTCAAATACTCGGAACGGAAAAATACGATTGCGGCAAGAAAGTATACCGACGATGTGCCAGACCAGGTGAAGGGCCAGCGGGTGTCAAAGCTAGTCGAGATTCAACGTGCGATCACGGCGGAACGCAACCGCCGTCATATCGGCAAAGATATGGAGATCTTGGTCGAAGGTGATGCAACCCGCTCATCAAGTCAAGGAATGGGGAAAACGGATGGAAACATCACGGTGGTCTGGGACAAGAGCACCGGCCATCCTGGTCCAGGCACTATCGTGACGAAACATATCTTCGATGCATCGGCCGCCACCCTCTACGGGAAATGACAGTCCTCACTACTCAAGCTGTTTTCCTTATGAGACAGCTGTCTCACTTTTCAGTGCAATTCTGTACGTGCAACCCTAGAAATTGAACATTTTCCGATGACTCCACTGTCTCTATTCTGACGGCTCTTTGGCTGGTCATGGTCATACCCTCTCCTCTTGGGTCACATCGATCATCGACTCGTTCGCGAATATTCTCGAACCTTTTTCACCTCTGCAGGGAGGGATGGAACATTCTAACAGCCTGATCATCAATGAAAATCTCGCCTTTAACATCGTCGAGCTTTTCCCTGCCTGGAGATTTTTCAATCTGCACCTTTGGCAAACCCCCCATCTCACGGTTGCACTGCCGCTTCTCGATTCCTCTCAGAACTGCAAAAGGCATGAACCTTGCTTGCGAACGTCTATATCGCTTGTGGCAACCATGAATTTCGCCTCTCGTTATGAAGCCCGCTGATTCCGATTCAAAACCCAATTCCAACCGCTCCGATTCCCGCATGACACTCGAAGCGATCATTGCCGTTGGGGTCTTCGGATGGCTGGCAATAGGTGTGGTCCTCATGGGACTCGGTATCTGGTAACTCCGACTTCTCAGCTACGGAAAGATCGAGACCAATCGTTGTTACGAAAAATAGCCATCCTCTCAGGCTCTCAACCGCGTGGAAGATGAGGAGAACCCAGATGAGTGCATACGTTGCTCTTCGCAGTGCCCATTATGTCGGTGTGCTGATGTGCCTCAGTTTGCTCGTGGGTGGATGTTCGATATTTTCCGGAGAGGCTAAGGTTTATAAGAACGCGAAGGGATCCGTCTATCTCAAAGAAATCGCGGATTGGTCATTTGAAGCGGGTCACCCCGCCATGATCGACCAAATGACGATGCTGAAGGTAATCAAAGGCGTGGTAACCGATCCCGCTCTGAAAATGCCCGCCGGTGGCAGCAAGCCGATGAGAGTATTCAGCGATGAAGACGCCGAGTTTCTCGCTCCCCTGCTAGCCCAAGGCTTATCGCAAGCGAAACCGGAGCAGATCGTCGGTTTCAAAGTGTCTTCATCGGCAGGGTCAGGCGCTGAACCCACGGCGGGCACCCTCTATATCCACAAAGGCTCAATCTATCTGACCATTGCCCCTTCTCAGCATAATCGGGCATCAGGATTCGTCCCTAGTTCTGCCGCTCGCCTTGAGAAGGCCCCTTCCTTTGTTGCGATGGGAAGCAGTGCCACCACGCTGGTCATCGACCAGCAGGCTCTGGCAAAGGCACCGATACCTGCTTCCGAGTCACTGACTGTTGCTACAAATGCAGCACCGGAACGGGAAGCAACGACGGCCGGCCAGTTCCAGGCAAATCGTTCTCTTTATTCGGAATCTGCCGAATTGAACGGCGATGAACTGTTGAACAAAAAACTGGATGAGCTCCGTGACGCGCGTGAGGCTAACAAGCTGAAAGATTCCGAGATCGCAACCCTAAAAAAAGAAGCGGTCCGGATGAAGAAAGAGCTCCGTCAGCGAGCTGAGGAAGTGAAAGCCTTGAAGGCCAGCAAGGCCTCGGTCCGTCCTGCACCCAAAAAGAAATCTGCGGAAGCACATCGCGTCCATTGAAAGCCGGCCGATTCAGCCGACGTCGTACAATTCAGGCTGCAACAGGACGACTTCTCGGGATAACGGTTGGCGAAAGTTCATGCGGCAATAGCAGGCATACGTCACATACGTATCCTGTAAACAGTATTGTGCCAGCGCACGTCCCTGCCTCTTCTCCCACATCTCGGCGACTTGCTCCCCGCTGCCCGACTTGGCTTCCACCTGCAGCGCTCGGGCCAGCACATCGAGCTTGACCCACCCTCGCGTATCCCAATTGCTCCAGATCGCCATCGTGTCATAGACCGGCTCGCTACGAAATTTGGCAAGGTTGATCTCGAGGCTAGGTTTCACCTGATTGATGATCGACCGTTTCTTGATGAAGGGGAGATCAAACCCAAGCCCATTATGCGTGATGTACAACGCGGGGCGGTCCTGAGCCAGACGCGCCCAAAATTGGCGAAGAAGCTCGCGTTCGTTTTGCCCATACCAGGCGACGGCGCTACGCGCCTCCATCTGATCGGAAAATTCCAGCAGGCCGATGCAGACGATGCGGCTGAAGGTCCCATCGAACGCCGATTTGGCGTAAGACTCATCTTCCGAGCGGCGCTGCTCTTCTACAGCTCCAGCCGCAAAAAGATCGTACCTCTCCTCGACCAGAGAAGCCTCATTTCTTGTGGATGGTTTTCCTACAAGACGAGCCCATTCTTCGCGAGGAGCCTGAACAGTCTCGATGTCGAGCACGACCTTCATCGGGAAGCTCCTATGGCATCGCGCAGCAAGGCCTGAATGATGGCGTGATCGGCCGGCGGAAATCTAAACTGAGTCAACTCCTCGGGGGATACCCATCGAATTTCCTCACAGCCGAGAGGAACAGGCTCTCCTCGCTCGATGGCACAGCGAAAGAAATGCAACTCCACGATCTTGTCCGGATAGTCGTGGCGGACAATCTGATAGGGAATGGGGAGGTCGATGGAAATACTGAGCTCCTCGAATAATTCGCGATGCAGACATTCCATCAACGATTCTCCCGCCTCTCGTTTCCCACCAGGGAACTCCCAGAACCCGGCCAAATGAACGCCGGGCTTTCGACGAGTGATCAGATACTGTCCGTTACGATGAATGAGCCCTGCAGCGACTTCAATGACCCGCATCATCAGCCTGCTATTGTTCAGTTGAGGTCCGAGAGAACGGGTATGTCTTACATAAGGATTTCATGGGACACAGAAGGCAGTAGGGATCACGGGCCGCGCACACCATCGCCCCGAAGTCCATGATGGCCTGATTAAAATCGTACCCTTTCCCCGGTGGAATTAGGGCTTCCGACAATTCCCATAACCTGGTCTTCTGGGCTTTCGGATCGCCCTCGGCGACAAAGACTCGGTGTAAGACCCGGATCACATTCGTATCCAGAATCGGCGCATCTTCATTGAATGCAAACGAGCGAATGGCGCCGGCGGTGTACCGCCCAATCCCTTTGAACGAGAGCAGCTCGCCAGCAGCGTTGGGCAATTTCCCTCCATACCGCTCCACCGTTTCACAGGCAATTCCATGCAACCGTTCCGGACGAATGTTATAGCCCAGCGGATACCAAGTCTTTTTGACCTCCGCCACCGGGGCCTCCGCCAGATGCTCAAGACTCGGATACCGTTCCAAGAATTCGTGGTATTTCGTGATGACCCGGTCGACCTGAGTCTGCTGAAGCATCACCTCGGAGACGAGTATATGATAGGGATCAGAAGTATTTCGCCAGGGCAGATCCCGACCATGCTCCCCATACCACTTCAAAAGCCGCCGTTGAAATCGACGCCTCATGGAATGATCCGGCAGAAGAGTCTTGCGAGATTTTTTCTTCTTGGATGGAGGTCGCGCAGGCATGTGCCGATGCCCTTTAACCACCGTTGTTGAATCGACGGTATTGTAGGAGCCCTGCTCGTAAAAAATCAAACACCGGCTGGTATGTCTATGTTGAAGAAGCGTTTTTACAAGCCCACGGGCAATCTGTTCAAGGCGATGCTCTCGTGGTAGGCTCCAAGTAGCCACGGTAGGAGGAAGCCATGAGCCTGAAAACCTTTCGATATTCCTCGGTACACGCCTCCGTTTTGGTTGGCAGTTTCGTCTTCATCGGTATGCCGCTCCCATCGGCTGCGGAAACTCTGCAAGTTCCATGGGAGTGTTCGAACTATACAGGAGACGCACAAACCCGTTGCGTGAATGCCTTCATGGAAGCACAGCAGAAAAGAATCGCTGAGCTGGAAGGGAAACTCCAAGCCCAAGAGGGAGCTGTCAGCCAACTGAAAAGCCAGCTCGATCGGCAATCCACTGCGACAGCAGACATGCAACGACAGCTTGCCGAGCGACCTAGCACAAGCATCGTCCCAGTCCCATACTCCTATCCTTACGCCTATGGCTATCCCTTCGGCCTTGGACTCGGGTTCGGTCTCCACTTTGGCAACTCCGGCTTTTATGCTTCCCCCTACTACGGTCCCTACCCTCGTCATTTTGGAGGCCACCGTCACTACGGATATTGGGGTTACCGGTGGTAACGGCCGTTGGTATCCAGCTTTTCATTGACAAGATGAGTTCAGGCAAATAGTCTGCTCAGTAGAATGCTATAGGGACAACATCCATTCATTCAGACTGAATTCTGATATGTTCGCAGGCCGCCGAGCGACCGGCGACGGAGAGATGAGGACATAAGCATGGTTGTTCGGAAATTCCCTCGCTATCCGGTTGCCATATCAAGCACGTTGGTTCAAAGGGACAAGCTTCGATACAATGCCTCGGTGAAAGACCTCTCGCTGAAAGGTTGTCGGCTGGAGAGTGTCATCAAACCGTTCACCGGCATGCAGCTGGAACTGCTTCTTGACTTGTCCGGTGAGGCAACACCGATCCATATCAACAAAGCGACCGTCCGATGGACGGGTTCTCACGGTATTGGTGTCGAGTTTTCATCGATGGCGCCTGCCGAGCAAGAACGACTGAAACGGGTGGTCGAACAGCTTTCCGTGACGGCCGGTCAAGCCGTCATCCTTCCGAAAGAAGAGCTTCCCAAGACGTAAGCCACCTCCGAAATCCTTCCGCTCTCTCAGAAAGGAGTCTAGTCGCTGATTTGCCGGAGAACGCCCCCTCTGGAGATTTCACTTAGAATGCCGGCTCGTCCGGAAGGCTGGCGAGGTGAACAGAAAAGTCGCCATTCTTGGCATCAACGACATAGCGCCTGAGGGCTTCGCTGACGACTGGAAAGGCCATCGTCTCCCAGGGAATCCCTGAAAGGGGGAACAGTCTCACCTCCAAGCTTTCTGGCCCCGCCTGAAACTCCGGCATCTTCATTCGGCCACGAAACACCAAGTAGACTTGGCCGATCTTGGGAAGACTCAGCACCGCATATAGCCCCGTAATCGTCACGTCGGCACGGGCTTCTTCCTGGGTCTCACGAATCGCCGCATGCTCCGTACTTTCGCCAAGCTCCATGAACCCTGCGGGAAAGGTCCAGAGCCCAAAACGAGGCTCAATCGCCCGACGGCAGAGAAGTATTTGGTTTTCCCATTCCGGGATACAGCCTGCGACGATTTTTGGATTATGATAGTGAATCCGGTCGCATTGATCGCAGACATGTCGAGGCAGATTGTCGCCAAGAGGAATCTTCTGCGTGACAGAGGCGCCACAATGGCTACAGAAGTTCATGGGAACCTGCATCCCGAATCGTTTGCCTGAAGAAGCGTGGCACGAAGGAAGAACCGCCAAAGGTACCGCGCATGGATAGCATAAACGCCCGTGCTTTGCACGTAAGCCTCCACCCCCGGCCTGACCCCATCCCTTGACTTCCGTGCGAGAAAACCTATCAGACTGTTATAATGTTGTGAACTCTCAACAAGGATGGGTCGCGATGGAAAATAATAACGTCTTATCGACATTGCCGATATTACCTGTCAAACGTACGGTGCTGTTTCCCGGCGTGATGATGCCGTTGACGATCGGACGCGAACGGTCGATTGCCGCCGTCAACGCGGCCATGAAGACGGAAGAAAAGATGATCGTCGTTGTGGCTCAGCGAGATCCTCAAACCGAGGAGCCTGGTTTATCGGACCTTTATTCTATCGGCACGAAGGCAATTATCAAGCAACTGGGCCAGTCGTCGGAAGGAACGATTCATGCCCTTGTCCAAGGATTGGACCGCGCCGTGCTCCTGAAAGAAGAACAGTCCACCCCCTATTCCACGGTTCGTGTTCGGACGCTCGAACGTCCTTCCGACAACGGACCAGAGGTCCAAGCCCTGCATCGGGCCATTCAGGAGCTGCTGTCCGACCTTCCCCGACTCATCCAAGCGCCGGGTGTCCAGGAAGTCAGCGCAGTACTGAGTAATGAGGACGATTCTCTTTCCCTGGCCTATCGCATTGCCTCTTTGGTGAATCTGAACGTCGTCGAGGAACAGCGCCTGCTTGAATGTACCTCAACGCTCGACCTGTTGCGCAGTCTCTACGCCGCGCTTTCGAAAGAACTCCAAATACTCCAACTGCGGGACAAAATCGCGAAAGATGCGCAGACAAAGATCGGCAAGAGCCAACGAGAGTACATCTTGCGCGAACAGCTGAAAGCCATTCAGCAAGAGTTGGGCGAAGGCGAGGACGACGAGAACGAGGTGGCGCGCCTGAAGAAGCAGATCACCGACGCCGACTTGCCCGATCATATTCGCAAAGAGGTGGAGCGCGAAGTCGCCAGGTTGGGCAAGGTACCGCCGACATCACCGGACCATCAGGTCCTTCGCACGTACCTTGAGCTGGTTCTCGAACTCCCTTGGAAGAAAGCCTCGGAAGAGCATCTCGATCTCTTCACCGTTCGTCAGGTGCTGGAAGAGGATCATTACGGTATCAAAGAAGTAAAGGAGCGGATCGTTGAGCACTTGGCCGTCTTGAAGCTGAACCCGACGGCAAAATCCCCGATTCTGTGTCTGGTCGGCCCTCCCGGCGTCGGCAAAACAAGCTTGGGACAGTCGATTGCCAGGGCGATGGGCCGCACCTTTGAACGTTTCAGCTTAGGTGGGGTCCATGACGAGGCTGAACTGCGAGGCCATCGTCGCACCTATGTTGGCTCATTGCCGGGCCGCATCATTCAAGCGATCCGACGAGCTGGCGTCAACAACCCGGTCTTGATGCTGGACGAAGTCGACAAGATGGGGCGCGATTTTCGCGGAGACCCGGCAGCAGCGCTGCTGGAGATTCTTGATCCCGCGCAGAACCACACGTTTCGCGACCATTACGTGGATCTCCCGTTCGATTTGTCGAAAGTCTTTTTCATCACCACGGCCAACACTCTCGACACGATCAGCCAACCTTTGTTGGACCGAATGGAAGTCATCCGCCTTCAAGGCTACAGTGAGCGAGAGAAGGCCGAAATTGCCCGTCGCTACCTGTGGCCAAGACGGCTCAAGGAGGCAGGCATCGAGGATAGCGAGGCTATCCTCACGGACGAAGTCTTAAATCTCGTCATTTCGCGCTATACCCGGGAAGCCGGCGTGCGTCAGCTCGAGCAGATGCTCGGGCGGTTGACCCGAAAAGTTGCATTGACGTTCGCCGATCTCCCGGAAGACCAGGCACGACAACCTGTCACCATTCAGACCGGTATCCTCGCTGAATGGTTAGGTTCCGAACGGTTTATGCCGGAGGAGGCGCGAAAAAATCTGCCTCCCGGGGTCGCAACTGGTCTCGCTTGGACTCCGACCGGTGGAGATGTGCTCTATATTGAAACCACCCTGCTCCCCGGCAGCCACGAGCTGACGCTCACGGGGCAACTGGGTGATGTCATGCAAGAGTCTGCGCGCGCGGCAAGGAGCTATCTCTGGTCGCATGCTGAGAGCATGGGTTTGGACATCTCGCGTTTTAAACGGAATGGCATCCATATTCACATACCTTCAGGAGCCATTCCGAAGGATGGTCCTTCGGCAGGAATTACCATGGCTACCGCTTTGGCGTCTGTGTATGAGGGCAAAGCCGTGCGAAGCGATACGGCCATGACGGGTGAAATCAGCCTCAGCGGACTCGTGTTGCCGGTGGGCGGCGTCAAGGAAAAAGTGCTGGCGGCCCATCGCGCAGGAATCACACGAATCATCCTGCCGAAGGCCAATGAGAAAGACCTCAAGGATGTCCCGCAAGAAGTACGGGACGAACTGACCTTCATCTTGGCTGAACGCATCGAAGAGGTGCTGCCAGCGGCTTTCAATCCGGACCGTCTGCCGGCGGCAGTGATGCCGTGACGGCTTGCAGCAGCAATGAAGCGATGACCGCCTCCCATAATGCAGAAGACACGTAGGGTTGCTCCTCAGAACCCCTCGCTTAGAATTGCCCCCCAAAGTACCACCCGGGAAAGGGAGGATGGAAGGTCCATGGTTCTTCAAGGTCGAGCCACTAGACATCCCCTTGGCTAATCACCACCTTTCGACTATCCCTTTCATTCTTCTCTTGCCGGTCTTGGTCACAGCCTTGCCTTCATCATTCTCTTGACCATAGATTGCATTCAACTTTTGAATGATTTCCAAGGTCTCGCTTTTTTCGATCAGGTATTCCAGGGCTTGAGCGAAGAGTTGGCTCCGCGAGATATATGGAGTTTGATGGACAGCTTCTCAGCTTTCTTGAAGAGGTTTTCATCGATGAAAATGGCGGTTTTCATATACGACATAGGCACCTCGGTTTATACCATGAGTACAACTTCAAGATAACGTTCCGTCAATCCAGAAATAGGCCAAATTCATCCTGATTCGACACTTTTAGGGTTTTAGTTTCATTGTCCGAACATTCAAGCTCAGCGGTGTCGGCTTGAACGCATTGTTAGGCGCTACCGCCATCGCTACAAACCCCTGAGCCTAGCTGCGACGTAGGGCGCAGCTGCCGTGACCAGCAGAACCACTGGCCAAATGTTCCCGTCCTTGAAAGTGTACGCCTCAAGTATGGATGGCCACGACTTGCCTTGAAACCGGTCGAATGAGAACTCAAAAGCGAGCGTGAGTACAATCCACCCCAAGCCAACGCCGATGGCTTGCGATAGCTGGTTCAGACGCAGCCAGGGGAGCGTAAAGAACGTAACCACCAGGATGACCACGGACAGCAACAGACCGCTCAAAACTAGGCCTGGCGTTTTGCCAAGCTGTGGGATGAGCAATTGTTCACGAAGCACGCCGTTGGCAACAGCCAGGCCCAGAATAGTAAGCCAGATTGCCAATGCCTTTGCTATCAGCGCCATTACCTCTCCAGTAGCATCTAACGGTTTACAAATCAGTTGCGAGCGGGAGCGCCGCACACCGCGGAGCGGAACGTCCAGCGATAGCGCCAGGCATCACTGCCGTTGATCGAGTCGAGCTCCCGCTTGTCAACTGCATTTGTTTGTTAGGCATCACACGATGTCTTCGGCATTGAGCAGGTACGATCCGGGCTTGCGACATATACGCCACAGCGAAACCGTTTCTGGCAAAAGGTGCCTCACCAAGGAGATATCCTCCTCGGATGCACGCAGACCGAAATCACGTCAAAGGTCTCCACCTGATCGATAAAAGTAAGCTTTGCATCGAAACTGAGCAGTCGATTTTCTTCTTCGTAGCTTCATTCTCTAGCCTTATGCCGCAGCGCTTCCACAACCCCGGCCCTACCAACAGGGAGAACTCCCTGCTACGTCAATCCGTTCGTCGCAGTCCAAGAAACACGTGTCTAAGAGTTATCCACCTCAGGAGGCCAGCCCTCAGACACCCCCTTCGACCAGATCCGTGACGCCATCCGCGTGAAGTACTAGAGTCTCCGGACCGAGCATACGTATCCCTAATGGGTACGCCAGTTCGTCGGTTATCAGTGAGTCACCGCACCTCACATAACCAACCCTCGCTTGAACCGCTCGTTTCGATCACATGCGAGCGGAGAGGTATCTTACCTTCGACTTCGGTATGTTGAGCTTCTGCGCGATGCGAGAACGAAACCGAAGGACTCTTTCGACATCCTGTTTAGGGTTCGTAGAAGGCGCGAACGATCTGCGCGGTGTTGAACAAGAGGGCATGCCGTCTGGTATAGACCGCGTGGCCATAGTAATGGTCGCGAGGATTGGTCGAGCCGGTACTGTCTTTGTAATCGACGAGAAGACAACGACCCTCACTGGGGAAACGTACGGCGCGTCTGGCACATTCCAGCCAACGTTCGAATCCATCGTACGGCTCGACCATCTCCCACACCTGTTTGTTCGCGGCCCTGGCTGACTCTGTTCGAGGGACGGCATCGCTGCCGGCAACTGCCAGTTCTTGCACATAGTCTCCGCCCCAAGCGATCGGCATCTCCATCGTAATCTGAGGCAGCTCCATCTTTGCCAACCAGCTTTTACCATCGGTCCGCAAGCTGCGGTGATTCACGACGTGGAGCAGGTTTCCGATCCCGGAAGGGTCCCACCCATAACGAACCGGCGTGCCATAGGTCACGATATCAAGGGCGGTTCCGTTGAGGAGTATCCCTGTCGCGAGCAGCGGCTCGATCAGTTTGATCGTGGCGGCAAGTTCAGGCTGATTTGTCTGGTCGGCATAGTCGGTCAGAATTCCGAGAAATCTTGGTCGACCGGTGATGGGGCTTGGACAGAGTAGATTTGATACCAGCGCCAGGACCAACCCAGCTTGCCCATGTGCTTGAACAAGAATTCGGTGCCCTTTTCCCAAGTCCCGACTTCTACAGAGTTTATGCAGTTTATCGAGCAGCGAAACGGCTGCGAGTGCCCGCCCAAGATGGTGGTGCTCCGATGACCAGAGCAGCCTGACGCAAGGGATCGGCTGCGCCAGATTACTGTTGACGGCCTTCCTGAACAACTGAGCGTCGGTCTCGGTGAAATTGCCCGCATCACCGATTTGTTCGTCCAGAAGATTTTTTGTCGCGTCATCGTCCAGGAGCGGCGGCTTCAATCCTCCTGGCAGCAATGGAATCCCGTTGGTTTCTTCTCGCATGGCGGCAAGCAATGCATCAACACCCGACACGCCTCGCGAGTACCCTCGTTTGAGCCCTCCCGCCTCATCCAAGCGTTGCATCCCAAAAACATCGGTCCCGTGAATCGAACCATGGAAAAAGACGACACTTGCCACACCGGCCCGAGAGAGACTCACCCCACACTTGGCCATGCTCTCCACCCAGACCGGTGATTCCAGCGGCACAACATCTACCAAGTCGGCGACACGTAACCGTTCACCGGGATTCTTTCGTGACAGCTCATCGTGCTGGAAATTATTCTCGACCGGCATGAAGGATTACATATCCGATATGAGTTGGATGCTGCAACATGGCACGGAAATGATCAGGGAAGGCGAACCGGGGTAGATTCTTGATCGGTAGCCGGTTTCAAGTGAACACGATTCTTGGGCATGATCGCTGTCGCTGAACAAGTCTTATTTTCTTCATCGATCCGGCGGTCGACGATCTTCACATCGTGCAAATATTCCTGGACGATTTCCTCACGCGTCAGTTCGATATCCTGTTCGGTTTCTCGGCCGCTTCGTTCGCGGACACGATCGATCATGTGTTCCTTCACGAGGACGCGGATCTGCTTGGCTAAATCCGTTCGAGCCGACAGCTCCG
The DNA here is from genome assembly GCA_019636815.1 of Nitrospira sp. Taxonomy (GTDB): domain Bacteria; phylum Nitrospirota; class Nitrospiria; order Nitrospirales; family Nitrospiraceae; genus Nitrospira_D. Next base: position 17,735 of record JAHBWT010000037.1, on the reverse strand, counting down.
ATACCCGCTGGCAAACCACCTTGCCTTTTGCGAGGTCGCCCTGTCCCCTACCCACCAAAAATTGATCCGGGGAATACCCGTCATGAAGGGTTTGAGCTGCTTGCGCTGTGGTGATGGCTGATCCTTCCACGAACCAGACGGCTGCAACGAGGAGAATTCGCATCCCCCGCTTCAATGTCTTTCTCCTCCGGCACCATAGCCTCTCCTCGGTTGGACCGCAGGCTGAGGAGCGCTTTGTGGCTGTGCATGGGGGGTCCGATGGATGATTTCATTCAGTGTCCGAACCTCGCCGGGCGCACCAGGAGGCGGTACGAGCTCATGGCTCGGCATTCGAGGTCTGGTAGTTCCAGGATGACCCGGTGGCCTGGGTGCCGGAGGTTGCCGAGTGGTGATGACTTGTCGCGCGATAGCGATATGTGGATTGGTCGGAGAAAGCCCACTGGCACTATTCAGCAGAGCCTGCGGAACGCCAGACGGCGAAACGAGAACCCAATTGGTCCATGCCTGTGACACCATGGCATTCGATTGTACGCGATTGATGATTTCCTTCCGCTTTTGCGCCGCTTGCTGGACTTGATCCGGTGTTGACGCGTTGCCCAGCTCTTGATTCACCGCGTTGAGTTCCTCCTGCAACTGCTCATTTTCTTGTTTCAGCGCAGCCAGCTGCACACGGGCATCTTCGTTTTCCCGGAGCGCCGCGATCGCCTGCGCCACCTCTTCCGTATCCATCTGCGCGAGGAGATCCACTTTTACGACCACGACATCGCCATCGAGGGTCGTGGTTATCCGTTGATCAAGCACAAGCACCAGCCCGGCGGTATAGGTGCGGATTTCGTCCTTGGTCACATCCATATCATTCACGACGGTGACGCTTTCCAGATAGACCGCGACTTGTTCGAGAGCGTTTCGTTTGGCGGCTTCGGAAGCGAGCCTGATCGCGTCTTCTCGAGTATCTCGGTCTCCCATTCGATGTTCGCCCTGTGCATTCACGACCCGGATGTCAGCCAGTGCCGGAGCCTCGAATGAAGACATCACGGCGAAGGCAAGGGAAAAAGCAAGCGAGTGAAAAGGATTATTCGGCAGGCGGTGCGAGAGGAGAGACGGTTGACACATTCGACCGGACATCACCTACCCTTATCTCTTCATAATAAGAGCAACTTAGGTACGAGAGCACCAGAAACGGTCACTTTTCAGCTTAACACCCGCAACGCAACCTGGCCAGCATTCTGCTAAAGCATCGCCCCACCTTGCCTTCCAGAAAATTTGCATGATAGGGTACTCAGTCACCTGCTAGTAAGTATGAGGATTATTTTTGGTCATGCGACATTCTTCTCGGTGTTTTTCTCTGGTCTTTCTTGGGTTACTAGCCCTCTTGCTCGAAATCGGGACCCCAACCGGCAGTAGTGCGGCCACCCCAGCCGACAAGGGAACTCCCTCTCCCGGCTCTCAGGCAGAACATGTCGTTCTTTTCGTTCTGGAGGGGTTTAGCCACGATTCGCTCAAAGGCGCCGCAATGCCGGTCCTGAAGAAGCTGATCAAGGAGGGATCCGTTACCTGGACCGCAGGCGGGGTCGAGCCGGCCCTGCGACTGCCAACGATGGCTTCACTGATTACCGGCATGCCGGTGGAGAAGCATGGGATCACCTGGAATTCGTTTGAGTTCAGCCGAGGCTACCCGCGCCCACCCAGTCTCTTCGACTATCTGGATTTGAGCGGAGGCCGTGATAGCGCCATCTTTTTTATGGAGGAGTCCCTCTATCAGCTGGCCAAACCAACTCCCTACACCGACTATCAACTCTGCGGGGCGTTGCGGCCCGAGTGCGGCTCGCAAAAACTCGTCGCCTATATCCAGCAGTATTTCCAGAAAGCCACAAGCGGGCATGGCTATGGCCATGCAGTACTCTCGTTGCCCCATTTGCTGGTGGTTCATCTTCCGGAAGCAGGCAGGGCCGGAGTAACCTACGGATGGAATTCAAAGGAGTATCGAGACGCCCTGCAAGCCGTCGACGCGTCGATGAAATCCGTTCTGGATCTCTTCACGCACCACAAACTCTTGGACCGGACTACCGTTCTCGTCACGGCGCTCAGTGGAAAGGGAACCGACCCCGGAGGCGAGACCCCGACGAGCGATACGCCGGTCGTTCCCTGGATCGTCTCAGGTGCAGGGATCAAGCGCGGCCAAACCATCCATCAGCCGGTATCCATCATCGACACCGGTGCCACGGTGATGCGGATCCTCAGGCTTGAAACCCACACCGAATGGGACAGTCAGGTCGTGGAAGAAATTTTTCAAACAACGGCGGCAACCCAGAATTCTGTGCCACGCGCGAAGAAGCGTTAACGATCCATGCTCGACGACGTTATGATACGACGGCGGTTCATAATATTCAGGTGGACGCTGGCCGTTCTGCTGACGATCGCTTCTTCCCAATGGAGCTTCGCCGGGGAGCCACCCGCTCATCTCAAAGCGCACCAGATTACCATCGATGCAACGAAATTGGTGCCGACTTCATGGTGGCAAGTGCCGGGCATCACCCCCTCCATCTGGAATTCCGACCCGGAGTCGCTCGATGCCCCTAAGACATCGGAACTTCGCGAACTACAGTTACGGCCGGGGAAATACAAATTCATCGGCTTCACCTTCGACTTTCCCTTTACCGTTAATCTGAGCGGCACGCTTGATTTCTCAACGTCATTGGACCAGTGCGTCCAGGGCCGTGGAACGACAACTTTGGTGATCCTGTGTAAGCGAACGTACCCTCACGGCGGACAGCCTGACCCCTACTACGAGCAGACCCCTAGCCATGACTGATGCACTCGAAGATCTCTTAGAAGCGCTTGAAGACGTGGACGATGCCACCCGTGAGGAAGCGGCAAAAACCCTTGCGGACCTGGGCGCCCCCGCTACCTTGGATGCGCTGATCGGCGCATGCAGCGACGACTTTTGGTCCGTTCGCGCTCATGCCGGCTGTGGTGTTTCAAAAATCGGCGGGCCCAAGGCTCTCGAAGCCTTGATCGGTCTGTTCAACGATCCCATCATGGAAGTTCGAGATCAAGCCGTGGACGCAACGGCGCGAATGGGCCCGAGCGTGCTCGATCGACTGATGGCAAGTCTGAAGGACGAACGCTGGCGCGTACGTGAACACGCTGCGAAAGCCGCCGGCAAACTCAAGGATCCGCGATCGGTCGATGCATTGATGCTCGCCTGTCGCGATCGCGACGGTGCCGTTAAGAGTGCCGCTGCAGAAGCCTTGGGTAAAATCGCCGATCCTAAGGCCGTCCCAGCTCTCGTCAAGCTGTTCAGAGACTCCTCCAAGATTGTGCGCGAAACAGCGGGAACCGCGCTCGTTTACATCGGAGATGCCTCCGTCGATCCCTTGATCGAAAGTCTGAAGGATAAGGATTTCGTGGTTCGATGTCACGCCGCCCGCGCACTGGGTGGAATGACGACGGACTATCAAATCGGCAGGACCTGGGTAAGAGACTTAAAGGTGGTGGAGGCGCTGATTGCGGCGCTGAAAGACTCGGATCGAGCCGTTCGCGAAGATGCGACCATCGCGCTCGGCATGATCGGGGATTCTCGGGCGATTGACGCGCTGATAGAAGCGATGAAAGATGGAGCCGTGAAGCGGCATGCGATTGCCTCCCTGGGCATGATCGGGGATTCACGCGCACTTCCTGCCGTATTGGATGCTCTGAAAGGAAAAGGGATCAAGCAAGAAGGCTCGCCGACACCTGGGTGCATCGTCAGCGAAGAGGCGTTCATCAAGGAGGCGGCGGCAACCGCCCTGGGACAATTCCGCGACCCCCGTGTCATTCCGGATTTGATCATGTTGCTGAAAGACGGCGTGCTACGTGAAAAGGCGGCGTCCGCTCTGACCGTCATCGGCGATGCCGCCATCGAACCACTGATCTCCTTCCTCTACGATCCGAAAGCCTCCGAGGTCGAGGCCGAGAAAGAACGGGTGCTCTCCTACGCCTCTGTGCGGTTGACGGCAAAAGATGCCTTGAAGCAGATCACGCTCGAAACCTTGGAAAAGCTTGGATGGGCGCCACCTGATGAAGAGGTGGAAATCAGCTCAAGCCAAGCCGACAATCTGCGAGTCGATCGGCCATTGGGACAGACCGGACGATTCGGACCATCCGGCGACACGGCCTAATTGAGCCCTTGAGGATCACTACCACCATGACCGATGCTGTCTCGGAACAGATTGCTGCACTCAGAGACGAAGACTGGGCAATCCGGGAAGACGCGGCTCATCTTCTCGGCACTTTCAGGGATCCTCGTGCCGTAACTCCCCTGATCGCGCTCCTTCGGGACCCAGACCGTTCCGTTCGTGAGGCGGCGATAGAAGCATTACGCGGGATCGGAGCCCAGTCGGTTGAGGCCCTCGGTGCCTGTCTCGATCAGCCTGACCTTTCAGTCCAGGAGTCGGCATCGGCAATTTTGTCCACCATCGCAGATGAGCGGGTGCTCAGCGCGCTCATCAAGGCCCTCCGCAGCAGTGACTGGATCGTCAGGATGCACGCAGCCAAGGCATTGAGTTTGGTACGGCACCCGGATGCGATCGTGCCTCTCATGCCGCTGCTCCACGACAAGGTTAAAGCGGTGCGTGAGGAAGCCGCTGCAGGACTGGCCGCAATCGGCGACCCAGCCGTTCCATCGTTGGTGGACGCCTTGCGACATAAAGAATGGCTGGTTCGTCTACACGCCGTAGAAGCATTAAGCAAGACCCGATCGCCACAGGCGGTCGAGCCGCTGCTTTCGGTTTTGTTCAACGATCAAGATTCGGCGGTTCGCGAAGATGCCGCACGAGCCCTGGGGGAGATCGGTGATCCTCGGGCTGTGGAACATTTATGCGCGATCGTGCGTGATCCTGGCTTGCGGACCGTCGCAGTCGAAGCACTCGGCAAAATCGGTGATGCTCGTGCCGTTCCTGTGCTGATCGAGCTTCTGGCGGAAGCGGGTCTCCCAGAAGCGAGCAAGACAGCGGCTAGCTGCGGAGATGGTTGGAATGAAGAACTCATTACGCAGGGCGGCGCGGCGCGCGCGCTGGGCGAAATCGGCGACGATCGGGCGATTTCTTCACTCGTCGCGGCCTTGGAACCGACATGGACCAGAGCAGAGGCGGCATCGGCATTGGCCAGGTTTGGCTCCAAGGTCATTCCATTTCTGATTCCACTCTTGACCCGGTCTCAAGACGACAATCTCCGGTTCCATGTCCGTGAAACTCTGACTCAGGCCGGGTGGAACCCGCAGCGGATATCGACCATTCATTCGTGAAATCATGTCGAAGGAAACAATTGAGACACTGGTCTCGGAACTGATTCATGAAGAAGATTGGCGACGCATGCGAGCGACGGCGGCCTGTGTGGCGGGCGGACCTCGGTCCGTCCAAGCGCTTGTTGGGGCCCTACGGTCTGGGCCGACAGAGCTGAAGAAGGAAGCCGCCGCGATGTTGGCTCGAATCAAGGACCCTCGGGCCGGCGTGGCTTTGGTCGAGCTCCTTGAACATGATGAGGAGGCTGTCCGAGGCGCGGGTGCAGCGGCCCTTGAACAGATGGCGGGGATGCTCGATACGGACACGGCCCGCGCATTGGTTGCCTTGCTTCCGAAGACACCCGATGGTCTACGAAAGCGGGTGCTGATTCATTTGATCGGGGCGATTCCAACCGCCATCTTTCCGTTATGTGAGATGTTGAAACATTCAGACACGGAGGCACAGGTTGCCGCCGCTTCGATGCTGGATCAATTATTGGATCCTCGGTCGGTCGATGCGTTCATCGATGCGATGGGTCAGCCGGTCGTCCGCGACATCGCCGTCGGCACGTTGAAGAAATTGAGCGCGATCCGCGAGCGGATCGATGCGACGTTCAACGAGTTACGGGAGGTCGAAGGGGCCAGCGAGCGCGAAGAGGCGCGGATGGCCACGGTCATCGATCTGCTTGGAATCGGACGCCCAAGCGTAGAGATCCTCATCGAATACCTTGAGGACGATGACTGGCTTGTACGTGAAGCGGCCGCGGACTTACTGGGGAAAATCGGGGATGTGCGGGCGGTTGAACCATTGATGAAACGGTTGGAACATGACAAGGACACCGGCGTCAAAGAGTTGGCGATCAAGGCGCTCGGGTTGATCGGCGATGCCCGTCCGACTCGGCTCTATCTCGATGCCCTTCCGATCCGCCCGTTACGGGTGTATGCGATGGAAGCCTTAGCCAAGATCAAGGATGTGGGAATCTTGCGCCCGCATAAAGAGCTGTTTGATCGGCTCAAGACCGATCGTGACGGCCTGGTCGCCTACAATGCCGGCCTGATCGCAGACAAGCTCGACGCGCTCACGGCCATGGAAACCCACACCCACGTAGAGGGAACCGAGCATGACTGAACCAGGAGCATCCGGTCGAATTGAGCTGCTGATACAGGCGTTGCACGACGATAACGAAGCTCTGCGCGAGCACGCTATCGCAAGCCTCGGCCAGACCGGCCCGGAAGCGCTGCCTCGATTGATCGACCTCATGGCCGACGAAGACGCGGTCATTCGAGAAGCCGCGACCAGTGCGGTCGTCCGAATGGGGCCATCGGTCGTCGAACCGATGATCGACGCGTTACAGGACGAGTCATGGGCGATCAGAGAACAGGCGGCCTCGGCACTCGGAAAATTGCGTGACAGGCGGGCCGTGGAGCCGTTGGTCGGAGCGATAAAGGACCGAGACGGTGCGGTCCGCACGGCGGCGGTATGGGCTCTTGAGCGGATCGGCGATTCGCAAGCGGTGCCTGGGCTCATCAATGCCCTCATGGACAGCACCCTGCGCGAGGATGCGGCGCGAGTCCTGAAAAAGATCGGGGATGTGCGGGCGGTCGAAGCATTGATCGACGGGCTTCTAGGTGCCAATTGGATGGTTCGCCGTCATGCGGCGGAAGCGTTGGGGAAAATCGGCGATCCAAGAGGCATCACGCCGTTGATGGAATCACTGAAGGATGAGGATTGGCTGGTCCGACGAAATGCCGCAGAATCGCTTGCTCGGCTCGGTGCGAAAGAAGCTATTCAGCCCCTGTTGCCGCTGCTTGAAGACGAGAACACGATGGTACAAGAAACGGTCGAGGCGGTACTGGCCAGTCTTGGATGGAAACCTACATCGCAATAATTTATTCCAACAGAGGATAACGACCCATGGCGGACGAAGCTCCAAAGCTGATTCAAATCGCTCCGAAAGGCGGAGAGAAGAAGGACGGGTTCAACTTGGTGACGGAACGAGTGGTCGCGGTCAATCCGGAGAGCAGGCAGCTCGAAGTCGAGCTCCTGGCCTACGACGGCAAGACCGTTGTCCTCGATGTGGCCGAGGAGGCTCTGGACGATCTTAAAAAATTGAAAGCCGGTGATGGAGCAACCATCCGTGTCGTAGAGGAAGGCGGGAAACGAGTTGCCACAAGTTTCAGAATTCGCCCCAAAGATCCGAACACCGCCCGGGCGGACGCGATGCTGCTCGACCTGAATGATTCGCACTGGTTGAACCGCAAGTACGCCGCAGAAGTGTTGGGCGAGCTGAAAGACCCCCGCGCCGTCGACCCTTTAGTGGCCGCACTGAACGACGAGGTCGGCGATGTTCGGCAACGGGCCTATGATTCGTTGATCAAGCTTGGCGGCCCGTCCGTTCCTTCACTGATTCCATTGCTGGTCTCCGAGGAAGACGAGATTCGCCAATCGGCGACCGAGATTCTCCGGAAGATCGGCAAGCCGGCCGTTGAACCGCTGGCGACCGCGTTGCCCGACGCCGACGACCGGCTGAAGACACGAATCATGAAGGTCTTGGACCGCATGGGATATAAGCCGAAAACCAAAGATGATAAGGCCAAGACCGAGCTGCCGAGATTGACCTAGCCTTACACAGACGATCCCGCTGCAGAAGGCCGCTCGTTGGGACGACCGACCGATATGTAGTGAAAGCCGAATCTGACGACACGGTCAGGGTCGTACACGTTGCGCAGGTCGATCAACACCGGCGCTTTCATGATCCCTTTGAGCCGTTCAAAATCGAGGCTTCTGAACTGATTCCATTCGGTCATGATGATCAAGGCATCGGCCCCTTCGGCCACATCATAGACATCCTTGCAGGGCTTCAGTCCTGTGACGGTTTTGCAGGCCTCACCGAGCGCGATCGGATCATAGGCTCGCACCGTGGCCCCTTCTTTCAGCAACTGTTGACTGATCGCGAGGGCGGGGGCCTCTCGAAGGTCATTCGTGTTGGGCTTGAAGGAAAGCCCCAGCATACCCAACGTCTTTCCTCCGAGTCCTCCCACCGCATCACGAATTTTATCCACCATGCGGTGCCGCTGATCCTCGTTCACCTTGGACGCAGCGAGTGCAATCTGCACGGGATACCCGGCACGCTCTCCGGCCTGAATGAGCGCCGCCAAGTCTTTCGGGAAACACGATCCGCCAAATCCGGCACCGGCATGCAGAAACTTCGAGCCGATGCGATTGTCCAGCCCCATGCCTTTCGCCACCATCTGCACGTTCCCACCGACACGCTCACAGAGGTTGGCCATTTCGTTGATGAATGAAATCTTGGTGGCGAGAAACGCGTTCGACGCATATTTAATCAGTTCGGCGGTAGGGATGTCGGTCACAACAATGGGAGTCTCGATCAGGTACAACGGACGATACAGATCTTTCATGATCGCGACGGCATGATCGCTATCGGCCCCGATAACCACTCGATTCGGGCGTAGAAAATCTTCGATGGCTGACCCTTCTCGTAAGAACTCCGGGTTCGACACAATGTCGAATTGAAATGCGTTCGCCTGGGACTTTTTGATGACTTCGCGAAGTCGTTGACCAGTGCCCACCGGTACCGTCGACTTGGTCACAATGACTTTGTATCCGGTCATGTGGCGTGCGATTCCCTTGCCGACTTCTTCGACATAGGATAAATCCGCAGAGCCATCGCCCCTCGGTGGGGTTCCGACGGCAATGAAGATGACGAGCGCTTTGTCAACCGCCTTGGCAATATCCGTTGTGAAACTCAGTCGACCTTCTCGAACCCCTTTGGCCACTAACTCGGTGATACCAGGCTCATAAAACGGAACGTCACCTTTTTCAAGCTTCTCGATTCGCCGAGCATCGTTATCCATGCATGTGACATGAACGCCGAACTCAGCAAAGCACGCCCCAGTAACGAGTCCGACGTAACCGGTTCCAATCACACTAATATGCATACCCCGCCCTCCTTGCATGAAGTCATTCGGTCGAAAGTATAGCAACCTGGATGACCACGGGCAATGAATTCAAAGGTTCGTCTACAACTTGCCAGGTCTCGTTGACTCTCGGAAAATACGATGAGTACAATCCGACGGCGTTTCAGTGCCGGTAAGGAGCCTTCGTATCTCCTCGATTCAATCAATGCCCCTTCCAAAGACTCCTCAAATCCCTCGTTGGTTTCTTCTTTTCACCGCCCTCGTGACCGGCGCGGTGGTCATGGCATTGGAAATCTTGGGCAGTCGCCTGTTGGCACCGGTATTCGGCAGTTCGTTGTTCGTGTGGGGCGCCTTAATCGGAGTGATTCTGGCCGCCATGAGCAGCGGATACACGTTCGGTGGTTGGGTCTCCGATCGCTACACCGATGGGCGGGTGCTGGCGGCGTTATTGCTTTTCTCTGGAACGTGGACCTTTCTCATCGCCTGGGCAAACCAACCCATTCTCTTTGAGATCGAGAAAGTGGTGCAAGACCCTCGCTGGGGACCCTGCCTTGCGGCAACTGTACTGCTCGCGCCACCCGCCTTCGGGCTCAGTGGTGTATTGCCGGCCATGTTGCGGCTGGCGGTGGCAGACATGGATCACCTTGGTCGGCAGACCGGACGGATGATCGCCCTGTCGACTGTGGGAAGCCTAGCCGGCACCTGGGGGACAGCGTTTTTTCTCCTGTCCTGGCTGGGGAGTCAATCGCTGGTCGCATGGTTGGGCGGCATACAGGTAGGACTCGGGATCCTGTGGCTTGCGAAGGGAACCTCGACGAGCCGCCTCATCGTGCTGATCGTTCTGGGCTGTTGCTCCCTCCTGGGAGCGGCTGCTCTCCACCCGCTCGAACGATTGAAGGTCCCGATTTACCAGGAGGAAAGTCCGTATCAGCAGGTTCGTATTCGAGAAGACGATCTCTTTCGGTATCTGATATTGGATCGAACGTTTCATGCCACCATGTGGAAAGCCGACCCGGGTTACCTCTTTCTCCCCTACAGCCAAATGATGGTGTCTTCGCTGGCACTGACCCCACAACCACAACGCGGCCTCATCCTTGGGCATGGTGGCGGCTCCTTAGCCAAATGGCTGGCAAGGTATTGGCCGACATTGGAGGTGGATATCGTGGAGTTCGACCCGGTCGTGATCCGCATGGCCGAAGAATTTTTCGATTATCACCCGCCGGCGAACCATCATGTTATCGTGAAGGATGGTCGAGCCTTTCTGAACGCCACAGAGCGCACCTACGATCTCATGTGGATCGATGCCTTCGCGCGAGACATGATTCCTTTCCATCTCACCACAGCGGAGTTCTACTCTGTAGTGCGGACGCGCCTGAATCCGGACGGAGTCCTCGCCGTGAACCTCGCAGCATCCAGCAAAGAAGGAGACCTTGCGCGGGCTGCGGCAGTTGTACAAACCCTGCACCAGTCTTTCCCTTCTCTCCTGACATTCGCTGTCGAAGGCCCATGGAAAACCGGAATGACACCGGCCAAGAACTTGATCTTTTTTGGAGGCCGTCCCATCGAAGCTGATTCGGTGGAGGAAATTGAGACCCGGATTTCTGAGATGGCGCAGAGTCACCAATTACCGATGGAAACAATCGCGCTGCTCAGCACCCGCCGGACCGAGCCTTGGCCTGCCGGCATCATCTTGACCGACGATTTTGCCCCCTACGACCTTTTAATGGGGCGAGAACGATCGCTTCTGGCGGAATAACACATGCACGAGCAGGAAGGTGAAACGGAATCCGGTGAGAGGACTCTATCCGCCAGCCTAAATTACGAAAAAACGACAAGGAGGCCGGCAGCATGCACAAAGTGCGGTTTGGTAGCGGACGGACGCCGGTTTGGTTCCGTCTCCGTCAACCAGATAGCAGGTAGCGGGCTGGCGAGGGGGTGCGGATCAAGCCCTTGGTTTCAGGTCGAACCGCCGCCGGAATACGCCTCCAACCACCGTCGCCCAATGGCTGTCAGGCGGTAACGTTGCTTGCTGCTGCGAGGCGTGTCGGGCAGGCCGCCCGGTGGAAACATGGGCCTGCCGTTGGCATCGCAGTCCTGCCCGATCACCACGTAGCCACCCAGATTCTCGAAGTCGTGCGAACGCGCACAAGGTGCGGATGATGGCGTCGGGGTTCCACCCGGCCTTGTATTCGATGCGATCACGATCGACCGTGCGCTGGCGCAGCAGGTCGTCGAGGTTGATGGGGAGTTTGCTGTTCGAAATCGTCATCGTTATTTATACCCAATGCGGATTCTCCAGATCGAAAGGCATGCGAGATTTGCACGGTGCGCCTGATCTTGAAGCTGTGAACGCTTCTCGGAGTTCATTGCTACGGTTTTAACAGGAGATGCTTGCTGCACCAGTTGCCGTCTCGCCAATTCAATCGTATCCCAAGTGGAGGTCGAGGTTACGCGCAGTACCTTGTAGGCGTCCTCCAGTGGCATGTTGACTCGCTTCGGCGGTGGCGTCTCCGGAATGACCGGCAATACAGATTGTGAAGACCGCCCAGATGCAGGACTTGCTCGCGTGGGCGTTGCGGGTGGTACAGTCGCTGTAAATGCGTTGGGAGCCCCTGATATTAGTTGCGGCCGGAGCTGGAGTTGTGAATTAGCGTCTATGGTCCTTGTCGGCGAAACCGACGATGATTGCGGCGCGTGAAAGCTTCTACGCAGAGCAGATTGCACATCGTTCATCAGGGCAATAGCTTTGGGAGTTCGTCTGTATTGAAGCTCTTCCGCCAACTGCTTGAGGATTTTCGGCTCCAATTTGTTCTGGGCAAACATCTCCTTAAGCTGATTGATACCAAGTCGCATCAGTGGCCGCGTCATGAATCAACGACCTCCGGCGCTTCTTCAACTCCGTATGGATCAACCTCCTTGAATTGAACCCATACGGTGCTGTCAATCGAGTCCGCCCCAAGCGGCTCAATGCCAAGTTTGTCGAGGGTCTGAAAAAGATCATTCAGAACGGCTTCACGCCGCCGAACAAAACTTGATGCAAAGCATCGCCAGAACGTCCATCCCGCCCGCTCCAGAACCCTCTGGCGCGCCATATCGTCCTGCCATTGACCCGGCCCGTGGAAGCGGTCACCATCACATTCGATGGCAAGGCGACGCCCTTCATTGCCTTCAACGACGAAGTCGATGAAATAGCCTCCGCTGCGCACTTGAGGCTCGACCCGATAACCTCGCTTGACCAGTTCATCGAACATCTTGATCTCGAAACCAGATTCGCACCGATCACGGAGAGACTGAACTTTCTTCGCGTCGCGCCTGAATGGTTGCTTGAAGTGGCTGATGACCTTCCCATTCAATGAATCTTCGCTGAAATCATTGTCCCTAACTGACCTGAAGAGATACATGCGGTCGCGGGCACGCGACAGCGCTACGTTGAATCGTTGCTGCATATCCGCCCGATTCGCGGTAGCGCGATCTCCGGGGCCAAGCACCATCGACACCATCATGATGTCGCGCTCCCGCCCTTGGAACACTGGTGGCGGGCCAATGGCGATCTTGCGTACAACGATCTCAATGGGCGAAATCTGATCGCTGATCAGCTCATGGATGTGTGCCGCCTGAGCATTTCCAAGCAGTGTCACAACACCGATACTACGATTGTCAAAAACCGGATCGGTCAAGATGTCGTTGATTTCATTAACAATGGCTTGTGCCTCCGCGTGGTTTATATCCCCACGTCGGACTCCGCCTTTGACGAATACATCGACAAGGGGCGGATCGAGGCGTTCGTTCACCTTAGGAATCCGCAAAGGCTTGATGTCGTTCTGATAAAACTCCCTGTTGGAGAATTCAATGATGGCCGGGACGCAGCGGAAATGCTCCTTGAGCATGACCGAATTGCCTGCGAAAACAACCCTGGCTAAGTCGTAAATCGACTTGTCCGGCGTCATCTCGGAGCCAAAGGGTTGATTGGTCAGAAACCGACTGATGAGCTCCTTGATACGTTCCTCAGCGGTTCCAACTGCCGATGGCGACACCTGTTTGTGATCTCCAACGACAAGGACTTTTTTACCACGAAGAAGTGCGGGCAGCGCCCAGATGTCGGACTGCGATGCCTCGTCAATGACGACCAAATCAAAAAGACCGATCTCCGGAGGAATAGACTCCGATACACGCCACTGCGGCAACACCCAACACGGAACCGCCTGATATGCACGCGTCATCGCATCACGCGCAGTCCTCCGATGGCGAATAGCACGGATTCCGGTTCCAGCACCCATGGCTTGAACGGCATTCAGATATGCCTGTAGCGCCTGTCTTACGGCGTCTGGAGAATTGTTGAAAACACCAAGCCATGTCTTTTCTGCAACCAACTCCTGATAGGTTCGAGCCAACGCTGTCGTCAGTGACTTCCTTTCCTCGAAAAGCTCGCGCAGCCTGTGATGACCGTCAATGCGGTCGAGGAAAATGACTGCTTGACGCCAGTTCCATGCATCACGCCAACTGGCCGGTGTCGCTCCATCCAGATCGGCGATTGCAGGTTCGGTGCGCAGCCTTGCTGCCCATTTGTTTGCTCCTGCGCCATCAATTGCATCTGTCACTCGGCCAATATCTTCGAGATATGGACGAAGCGAAGTTAGCCGACGCAACTCAGAATGCAAATCTCCCCAAGCGACACCTAACGCTGATTCATCAGCCGTCGTATTGCCGAGTGACTCCATCAGGAATGCACGTATGCCATCTACAATGCGACCACTGCATCCATCTAGCTTGCGAACCAACTCCTGAAGTCGCTTTTGAGCGTAGGCCAAGCGACCCTTGTCGATGTGCGCCTGAAGGCTGGAATAGATGGTTGCCACGAACGGCTCACCGCCATCCCACATCCGGTCGGCAATCGTCTTTCCAAATACTTCCTGAATCCGGGAGTGCAGATTGGCATCGTAGTTGAAGGTCAATTGAATCGCGTTCTCGACATGTGATTGCCATTGAGCAACCTTTCTGAACTCCTCTTCGACTCCGGTGTCTGATGAAGGGAGACCGAACTCCGTCGCTAATGAATTCCACCGGGCGAGTATCCTTCTGGCATCAACGCGCCACGCCAATAGCTTTTGGACAAGCTCCCAGTCTTCAGAAGACTTCGGAGGTATTCCCGTCACAGTAACGGCGGCGATGGCTTTGCGGGCGTCCCCCTTGCCGAATGGCAGGCCAAATGCGCTCTTGCCTGCGACCAGTCGGGTAATGGCCTCGGCAACGTCCGTGCTCAGTTCTGCATCCGTGGGAACCTCGACGGCATGGGCAACCAGCTCCTTCCGAAGGCTTTCCAACCGCCGAGCATCAGCTACCATGTCCTTGGCTGCCCGAAGCATCGGGTCTTCCGGGCGCATGTCCGCGAGACGCTTGCCCAACGATTCAAGCCAAGGTTGTCGAGCGCCAGTTAACTTGGCCCTGAGTGCCATGCGTTCATCAAGGAACTCGATCAATGCCTGTCCCTTCTCGAATGTTTCCAATCGAGAATCAACAAGTGCCAATGTGCTTCCTTGCGTAACGCTGGTGTCTATGGCTTTTGCCTTGACAAGGTCACGATGCAGCCCAAGCAGGTCTGGCCATGCAGGTAAATTGTCGGGTGCCGGAAGCTGGTGACTGAGATAGACCAAGTCTAAGCAGATGGCCATACGTGCCCGACGCAGCGCGTTGATGTCGGAATCGTCAAACGGCAGGCTGCCATCCTCGGCTGGAGGCGGTTCGTCATCAAACCATTGATGTGATTCCGCCTGTTGCAGGACGATCTTCGCCATCTCCTCCGGTGCCATCGTCCGACCTTGAAACGAATAGTCGTTTCGCATGTGCTTGGCGGCATAGTCCGCAACAGTTCGATCAACGTGCGATATTTTGGCGTGCAGTTGATTGAGCTTTTCTTCTGCGACGGCAATATTGGCAACCATCCGCGTTGGGTTGATCGAGGCAACACGACTGGCAATGGTCTGGATGGAGTGCTCGAACTGCTTCATCCCATCACGTTCATCGGAGAGCAGCGAAATACTCAACGGACGAATGCCTTCTGGAAGTTTCTCTTGCAAAACTGCCAAGGCCGATTCACCTTTGGCTGTCACCAAAACACGCTTACCTTGAGCCAAGTAGTGACAGATGACATTGGCGATGGTGTGAGTCTTGCCTGTTCCCGGAGGGCCTTGTACTACAACACCGTCGTTTGCGTGCAGCTTTTGAACGATAGAGACTTGCTCATCGTTGTATGGCATCGGGAAATACAGTTCCTTCGCACCTGCACTACCGTCACTGGTCGATAGGCCTCGAAACGGTTGTTCTGGTTGCACCCTGACCGTCGAATCGCCACGCTCGACAAAGCCCCGAATAACACTGGGCAGGGAATCGGCTTCCTCCACCTTTTTCTTCAAGCGGCGGATATCTTCAAGAAAGATATCTCCAGACCGCCTTCTTCCAAACAAAACACACGTATTTGTGATTTTCAGTTTTTCGTCAGGAATAGGCAGAGCGACACTGTCAGTCTGCTCGACGTAACCACCAGATGGATCGAGATAGCCCACTGCTGCTTTGAGGGTTCCGTCGTAAGTGGACGGTTCAAACGGATTTACGCGATTTGCGCCGGTCGCTAGTGACGTGCGCCA
This sequence comes from Nitrospira sp., assembly GCA_019636815.1. Lineage (GTDB taxonomy): Bacteria > Nitrospirota > Nitrospiria > Nitrospirales > Nitrospiraceae > Nitrospira_D. The sequence continues at coordinate 1,895 of JAHBWT010000037.1, read as the reverse complement.
AAAGGCATCCAACTGCTTCACGCCGGGCAGTCCCATTTCGGCGTAACAATCAGCCTCCAGTCGCGGTTCTACATCGCGAGGCCGAACTTCGAGGTCGAAAGTGCGCTCGTTCAGCGTAACCTCGCATGGTTGTACGAGCAGCGGATGCTTCACTGCCGTGGCGAAGCCCTCTTTCTTCCATGCGGCGTAGCCGATGCCCCAGACGAGTTCAAGAGGCGTTTCCGCTCCATCCGAGGCAATAGCTTGTTGCAGGGAAAACAACTGGTTGTAGCGTGCAATAGTCTTGCGCCGAGGCCGCTCTGTACTGGCCCAAGGCTCCCATTGGTTCGTGATGTACCAATCGAACAGATTCCGAATCTCAGTGTGGTCATCAATACGTTCACGGGCAAGCTCACGTTTGCCGTCGTAGATGACGACCTCGGTCTTCAATTCAGGTGTTTTTTCAGGAGTCTTCGGCAGGACGACCCAAGGCTTGAGTTCCTCGTCTGGCTCCGGCGCTGCGATTTCTTGCAAGCGTGGTATCCGGAGCCATAGATCATCCCCGTCGCTTTGCAGATTGAATTGAAGCTCTGGAAGACCATGAAGCTCGTGTTGATAGGCGACGAAGAGGCTGTCACCGGGTACGGAGAATGCGGGCTTGGCCTTGAGCTTTTCGACTTGCTCGATGTAGTTGAGCAAGTCCAGTACCAAGGCTGCTCCTGAGGGAATCTCATTACTCATGCGCGCGCCCTCAATCGATTAAAACCTTGAAACTGGCCGCCAGCGCCATCAGCAACTTGGGTCGCCGGTCGCGGATAAGTCGCAGCAGGGCTTGGTTGTCCTCGGACAGCATCATCGCCATCGACGGGAACCAGACCGAAGGCTGGCCCCGCCAGTGGCCGGACGGCTCCGTTCCTCAGGCAGCGGATGTCACAGTGCAGCGTTTCATCTCGGTTGGGCGGTCGGATGGAAGATGTTCGACAGTTCATCAGTGTGGCACATATGCAGCAAGATTTGATGATGCTGGACGGAGCATCGGAATCTGCTTGGCTTCCCCGCCCAGACAGCGCGTTAATCGTGCTCCCAAATCATCATCCTTGAAGGAGCACCTCATGACCGCATCCCCGTGACCCCGGCGCATAATAGTTCAACCATGGGACGCCTCCGCAGGTAACTGCAACCCAGGGCTCTACTGTATGCCGTGAGAGACTATTCGAGAAGGGAAAACAGATTAGGCCCATGAGGTTGGAAGCATGAGAAAGGACTCTTTGAAGGCGTTATCCGGCGGCGTCACGAATGGATCAAACCGCTATGATCGCCGTTTGCTCAAGCGTTTGAGCTTGTGAAGATCGCCGAGGATGAGACTTTCCTTTTTTGCTGTGCTCCATCCCTTTAACTGACGTTCTCGCCGAATCGCTTCGGCTTCGGTGTGAAAGACCTCGGAGTACATGAGGCGAAACAGGTCGACGCTTGGCCGTATACGCTGAACCTCGGCCAACATTGTGAGCGGTAACACGATCCTCCAGATTGTGTGTTGAGCCCACATAGAAGGAGTCGTCCGAACAGCGCAGGATGTACACGTAGTACATGAGGTAGGCAACCCTTCGATCTTTCGATTCACATCAGGATTGAGCGGGAGCTACGTCGAAGGGTCGACACCATTCGACTCGCATAAAAATCGTGACGAATCCTTGATGGCTTGCCATTAGCGAGCGCGGATGTGCTCACCAGAGCACATCCAGCGAGTCGAATGGTGGAGGCGAGGGGAGTTGAACCCCTGTCCGAAGATCGTCAGTGCACTGTGTCTACATGTGTAGCCGATAATTTAAGTTTCGCAGCCATCCACGCCCATCGGCAGGCTTAGAACAGCCGCTAGCCCAGAAAGTTCTCGTCCGCAGCCGCTGAGCACCGACTTT
>JAHBWT010000036.1 GCA_019636815.1 Nitrospira sp. | reverse complement strand
TAAATGCCACTTGCAATGCCTTCTCTACGATCATGCTCGATCCTCTCTTCGGTCAGGGCATGCACATCGTGCATGCCCTGACCAGGCAGGAGAATTCGAGGCTGCTTACCGGCACTGTGGGTGATCGCTGGCCTTCCAGACCAACGGACCTCTGTCTGAGTTCTTCGTGACAGCCATTTCTTCAGTCGAGGCCCAGTAGGCACCCGTCGGAAGAAGGTCGATGGCCGCCTTCGTCTGCACATTGTTGATGAACGCAGTGATCAACGCATCGGTGCCGCCACCGATCGGCGTGGTGCGTTGGTTCAACCGCTGGGCGGTCCAATAAGCATACTTGCCGCATTTCAGATCGCGCTTCGGGTCCGCAAGCGACGGATCGTGGGCGAGTCCGCCGTCAACTCGAACGGCATATGCCAAACCCGCCTGGGCTCCACCGGTATTGAAGCTCACCACCTGATCGGCATCCAGGTAGCCGATCGAGCGGCGGTTGTTCGCCAAACAGGTCAACACGCCCGAGCTGCTGGGGCTGATAATGACCGCCGCGCCGGCAAATGCCGTCTCCGTGGCATTGATCATCAAGGTTTGGTCGAATGCCGCCTTCGTTCCTGATCCGGCGGTGCGGAGACAGAGGACGATCGGAGACGTCGCTTCCAACGCTCCAGGGGCCGCATCGGTCACGGTTCCCAAACCGAGGCGCTTCCAGTCCGGCACGCTTCGGGAAAAAATCTGCTCGACCTGCAGCCGGGACAATCCATCGATTTGGCCGGCCGGAGCGTTTCCGGCGGCATTCAACTTGACCACCCCTTTCCCCACGAAGATTGAAAATGGCGTGATCGCGCCGACCTGACTATTCAGACCGCTATCGTTCAACGGAAGAACAGTCGTTCCCAAAGGCCCGGTTTGATTGAACGAAGAACCTTGCACGTCCGAAACACCCAGATGGACCGGAAGGCTGACCGTGTTCCCGTTGTTGCACCCGGTCGTATTGTTGTACTGCTTCCCGTCGGCCGGTCTGGTCACCAGGACCGGACCAGTGCAGCCCGTCGTGAGGGTATGGTTCAAGAACAACATATTCGACGCGGCGTTGGCCGGCGGCTGGAGCAGTTTATTGACTCCGTCGCTCGATCCGGTCGCGGAATACCGGATGACGACGGGCGACCCGCCACGATTGCAGGTCCAGGTGATCCTATTCCCGTCCGCCGACGCAAACCGACTCGGCCTCGGATTGGCGTCGCAGAGATTGAGGGGAATGTCGCTCATGAAATTCCGCGCGGCGGACGCGCCGCCTGCATTCAGTGGGGTCTGAGCTTCGGCTGTTCCCGCCCATCCGGCCAAGGCCAGCATTCCGGCGAGAATCGGCATGTATTTCAGTGTTGACGTCATTCTGTACTCCTTATAGTTGGTATTGTGACCACATACTTCCTGTCTTGTGTGACAGATGGCGTGATGTGATGAACCAGGTTCCTTTTACGCTGCGATCCGCTTGAAGGACCGGCGGGCGATCCCGACCAACCCGATCAAGCCCGTACCGAAGAGCACGACACCGGCCGGGAGCGGAATCGGGCCGGGATTGCCGATGGTAAAGAGCCCGCCGGCTGTCAAGAGGGCGCTGCCGACCTGGGTGTAGGTATTCAGCGCGACATCGCCACGTTCGATGGTCAGGATCTCATCAAGCTCTCCAAACATCGCCACAGGCCAGGCTCCCCCAAGCTTGCCGTCTCCTGCACCATCAAGATTCGAGCTGAACGACCTGGCATCCGATTTTGCGATCGTGTCCCCGTCAAACGGCATCCCTGTTACGAACCCGGACCAGGCAACCGCTGGATTCAGTTGGCTCGTGAGGTCCAACAGACCAGCTGTGTTGATCTGGTCGGGCAAAAATTTGGTTGCGGCATGTATCTGCCCGGAATCCAGAGTTGCGTCCCAGCCGAAGACGGTCCACTTGACCGGATTGCCCCCGACTTGCGCGGCAGCCAATCCGGCGGACACATCAAGGCTGAAGGTCGCGCCCCCGGCTAATCTCGTTTGGAAATCACCCACGTTGTAGAGCGCTTCGGTGTTGTTCCCGTAAATCGCCAGGACAAGATCGTTCTGACCGAAGAAAAACGCTTGCGCCTGACCGGCCATACCGGTGACCGCCGTGAGTACGGCCACTGCCGCCCCCACCATGATTCGCTTGATTCCTCTGACCTTCATGCTGTTCCTCCTTGAAATGGTGATTAAAAAACATCCCTGCGCTGAAAAATCCCTCGACCACCTCCCCTCCAGGTACCGAGAAAGAAACCCTGACCCGATGCGCGGATCCGCACCACAGGCCTTCTTTCTCGTGTAACGGCAACCTCGCCGATCCATTCACATCGCGTGAGCGTTTCTAATGACACTTCCTCGCTCTGGAACGAATCGACATCATGCTAGGCACGCGATCAGGTTGTATCGCCGGCGAATTACGGACCAATTACAGGATGTTCTTGAGACGATAAATTGTTGATGAAGATTTGGATGACACATGACACTTCCTTGCTCCGGAACGAATCGACATCGTGCTAAGCGCGCGAGCAGGTGTACCGGTGACGCATTACAGACTGATTACAGGGGGTTCTTGAGAGGATGAATTGTTGATGAAGATTGAATGACACACGTTACCGAACGCAGAGAAACCGTCCGGCCATTCCTACGTTTTTCGCATGGCAGGCGGCTGATCGCCGTTCAAACGCGCGGCATCGACCGCCATGTGCAGTCTGTCTATGCCGGCGGGAAGAACTTGACGACGATGGTGTGATCCATTCCTTCGGGCGGCGGGCGGACCTGCGTCAGTTTGGCCAGCGCGTCCAGCGCGGATTGATCGAAGAGGAGACTGCCGGATGAGTTGATCAGCCGATACTGCAACACCCGCCCCTGCGCGTCGATGACCAGTTCGCACATGACGGCATATTCGAGGTCGTCCGGCAATGCCGGCGGCTGGTGATACTGCGCTTGAAGCATCGCGGTGAGAATGTCGGAATAGCCCGCGAAGGGTCTCCGATTTTTGCCGATGGCGAACGGATCGGCGCTGAGAGGCGGTGGACCCGGAGCGTCCGCCGCCGTAGGCGGCGGCGCTTCGGCGACCGGAGGGGGCGGCGCCTCCTTCGGCTCCGGTTTGGGTGGTTCCGGTTCCGGCTCCGGTTCCGGTTCTTTTTCAGGCGGGGGCGGCGGGTCTTCTTTTCTGAAGGCGTTGAGCTTGTAGACCTTGATGAGGTTTTGCCCCCAATCGGTTTGCGAGACCCAATAGAGCCCGGCTCCGATCCCGACATGGATCAGGCCGACGATGAGCAGCGTCGTGCCGAGCTTGCTCTTTTGTTTCTCGAATCCTTTATATCCGGCCATTTGAGCGCACGTGAGTCGTTATTCGTGAAGCGTGATTCGCAAGAAACACATGATACCGCGCAGCGCATTGCCGAACGACGTTAGGCATGAAGCGTCGTTCGTATCTCATATCTCGCAAGAGAAACAACCGGCTGCCGGCCGTCAGCTCCGCTCCATTCGCGAGATGCGCTTCACGAGGTACGCTCCACGTCACACGCTCATTCGTTGATCGGTTTGGTCGCGAGGGCCAGATCTTCCACCGGAATGCGCTGCAGGATGTCCAGCACCGCCACGACGTGCTTGTATTCGACGCCCGCGTCGCCGCGCAGCACCAGCGGCAGCTTGCCGCCCTTGGCGGCTTTCAAGTCCCGGATCAGTTTCTCGAGCTCGTTGAGTTTGACCCGCTCTTCGTCCATGTACACGTCGCCGTTCTTCTTCACCGACAGGGTCGGCGTGTTCGACTCCATGTCGGTTTCATGCGGCGTCGATTCCGGCAGCTTGAGCTCGATCCCCTGCACCATGGCGGTCGTCGTGATGATGAAAATCACGAGCAGCACCCACGCCAAGTCAAGCAACGGCGTGATGTTGATATCGGACACGGCGCCGTGACTTTTTTTTGAAAATCGTCTCATCTCGTCGCCTCGTATCTCGTCGTTCGTGAAACGTGAAGCGTGCTGAGAATCAGATCCACAACACGTAGCCTTCCTCCATCGATTGTAGATAGGTCATAATTTTTTGAGCAAGTTCCGCAGCATTCTCGCTTCATGGTCGAGCTTTTCATTGATGAGATCCCGGATATTCTGTTGGACATATCCAAGATCTGACGATATCTCTACCTGCGTCTCCAGTTCGGCGCAGGAACCCAATGCGATGAAAAGAAATTGACGATATTCCTTGTTATGAAACCGATTGAACCCTTCCGCTACATTCGATGGAATCGAAATCGATGCTTTTCGCATTTGCGCGACTAGACCGTACACCTCGACTTTGGGGAATGTCGCGGTCGCCCGATAGACATCCAGCACGATCTCTTTTCCGACTTTCCATACATCCAACTCTCGAAAGTTCCGGATCTTCATGGGCATCCTCCTGTGCCGCGAACCCTATCACGCTACGCGGCCTCCGAGGAACACCCCGATTCTCGCGCTTCACGAACGACGCTTCACGACATTTAGTGGCCGGTCGCCGCGCCGGACGGCTCCGCCTCTTGGCGATGGCCGCCGGGCCGGTAGTCTTCAATGTCTTCCGCCGCAGCCGCTCCGTTCTTCTCGCGGAGATAGTCGGTGATGAAGACCGTTTCCAGATGAGCCGCGAAATTATCGAGTTCCATCGTGAGCGTTTTCGTCTTCGTCACGAGAAAGTTGTAGCAAAACAGGGAGGGAATCGCGACCATCAGGCCCGCGACCGTGGCGATCAAGGCCGAGGCCACGCCCGGCGCCATCGTCGTCAACGTCGCCTGCTGCGCGCGGCCGATCCCGGAGAATGTATCCATCACGCCCCAGACCGTGCCGAGCAGCCCGATGAAGGGCCCGCCGCTGATGGCCGTGGCCAGGACGATCATGCCCGACTCCAACCCGACGGCGGACTCGCCCAGCACCCGTTCGAGCGCGATCCGGATGGCGCTCACCCCGTGATTCGGGACTTTCTCGGTCCCGTACTTCTCTTGCTGTGCCTTCAGTTCTTCGCAGCCGCCGTAGTAGAGCTCGTACATCGGCGACCCTTGGAGCTGCTCGACGCGTCCCTTGTTGAAAATCACCAGCGGGTTCTTCGCTTTGGAGTAGTACCCGAGGAACACTCCGTTCCGCTTCTTGGCCTTCGCCAGCTGGCGGAACTTGTTGATGATGATGGTCCAGCTGACCAGCGAGAAGAGCAGCAGCACCGTAATGGTGATCTTCCCTTCCAGCGTCGCATGGCTCAACGCAAAGGCTACGCCCCCAGAACTCATATCCATCGTACGGTTCCTTTTTGGTTAGTTGGCCGACTGCGCCTGCGGTTTCACGTCGACTTGAATGACGACTCCCCGCTTGACTCTCATGGCCTTCGCCAATTTGTCGTTCTTCTTCGATTCAGTGTCCGATGCAACACGGTCCGAGCCGGTTTGCCGCTGAGACGACTCGGTGGCGGCTTCCTGTGTACTATCCGCGTTCTTCATGGACGAGCTGGTGGACGCCGCCGTGGACGATGCGGCCGCGGCTGACCCTCCTCCCGTCAGAGGCGGCGGCGGCGGCGCGACGCCGGGAGGAGGAGCGCCGCCCACGAAGCTGGGCTGGCCGACGACCGCCGCGTTCGGCGGCAGAAACACGCGGCCCGTGATGGAGCCCCCTCGAAAATCGAGCACCCCGTTCAAGGAGACGTTGCGCCCCTGAATGCCGGCCTCGGGAATGATGATGCGCCCCGAGCCGTCCGCCGGTATGGTGTTCCGGGCGACCGCCCGCACACCGGTCTCCGCGGTCAGCGCGATATCGGCCAGCTTGAGCTTTTCGATGTACGGATTCAGGACTTGTTCCTCGAAGATCTTCAACCGTTCAGCCCGCAACCGGTTCGCTTTGGCTTCCAGCGCCGAGACGTCCCGTCCGAAGGTCCTTTCTCGCCCCGCTTGCGCGAGCAAGGCGTTGATCTCCGCGTCGTTGAACGCCGGGAACTTGAGCGGCTTGGGATCGTCCGGATGGAACGTGAAGATGCCGCTGCCGGGCACTTCGACCGCCCGTGTCATTTCGTTCCCGTTACTGTCAAACTCTCCCGTGGGCACGTCGAAGAAAATCCGCTCGTTCCGGCCGCCGCTTCCCGCATTGATGTTGCCTCGGGTGCTCGTGATCCGAATATCACCCCCGTTGAAGGTGGCGATCCGTGACTTATTGACATCGACGTCGCCTGTGGCGCGGATCAGAACCGCGGCGGGATCCTTGACCACGTTGACCGTGACGGTCCCATCCTGGTTGACGACCGGCTCCTGCGCCATCTGCCCGACCGATCCCCCGTTGGTCACTTGAATGCCGGTGGCTCGATCTTTAGAGCCTCCGGACAGGACGCTGTTCTCGCCGACATTGACTTTCCCCCCCACGGCGGGGAGATTGAGCCCTTCGCGGGCCGAGTCCGGGAACTGGACCGGGTACAGGGCCGAATTGTCGTAGCCCACCACGTAGGGTTTCGCGGCATCGTAGCCATGGATCGAGATTCCGGCGCCGCCGCTACTGACCATCGATGAAATCACCATGTCCACATCGTTCCCCACTGCAATGTCGATGAGGCCCCCGCGGGCACTCGTCCGATCGGGGCGCGGAGCGGCCGATATTCCCTTGCCGGTCCCGAGATCCAAGTTACCGGTGGCGATGATCCGCGCCGCGCCTGGTCCAAAGAAGTTGAACCCCCCTTCGCTCCCCTCCGGCCCCTGGCTCAACAGCATGTCTTTGGCCTTGATGGTGGCCGTGGGAACGGGAGTGACGACGGGCACCTGGACCTCCCGAAACACGACGTTCACGAGATCGCTCACCGCCACGGATTCGGTTCCATCCCATGGCCTGACTTCGACTTGCTGCGTCAATGGATTAACCGCGCGGATCAAGACCACATCGTCCGGCTCGATCGGTCTCGGCTGGTTGGTGGTGGGATCGACAAAGAGCGGAACGCGCTCGGTCACCGTCTCCGTTCGTGTTCCAAGATCATGGAGCGCGATGCTTGCCAGGACCCTGTCGATCCGATTGCCGGCTTCGATCGTGACGTCCTTCCTGTAGGGCCGGCTCAGCAAGTTGAGGGCGAGCTTGCTGATATCCCCTTGTTCGGCTTTGAAGATGACGGGAGCAGGGGCCGCTGTGCTGTCCGGAGCGAGCGGAACATTTGAATCAGAAACGCTTGCCCTGCTCCACGGCACCATTTCACTATAGGTCGTATTGCCGACAAGGCGGCTTGGATCGACCTCCAGCAGACGCACCATCGGGGGAGACATCTCCACGTCGATTCTCGTGTTCAGCGGCCACTTCGGCGGATTAAACGCGGGGAATGTAAAGTCCCCCGGCGGAACATCCGGGTGTGGAGTCAGCTCCGAGTCACGTGGCGGGTTGAGCAGGTTGCGCAAATAGGGGAAGAGATCGGGGCGTTGGCTGATGGTTCGCAGGTCGACCACCTCCCAGCGACCACCCGGAATGCCTTGAACGCCGACCCACAGCCACGCGAAATTATTCGTATCGTCCGTTCTCCTGGTTTTCGGCACGCCTTGAATGTCGTTCTTCGCATAGAACGTCACCGAGCCGGTCGGTGACGGTAAAAATGTTAGGTCGGATCGGATTTGAATCGTCCCCTGTTCCGCCCTCGCCTCGAACGAAGCCGGCAACCACCCGCGAAGGGCCGCGAGATCCTGGATCGGCTCCTGCGGACCATCAGTTCGGTTCGTGTTGATGAGTATGTGGCCGTCGCGCGAGACGATGGCGACCTTGTTGTTTTCAAGCCCCGGGGCGAAGGCCGGTTGGCGCGTGACGCCATCCGCGTTCAAGCCTCCCCCGACCAAACCCGCGTCCTGGACGCGGCGCAGGTAGATGTTCCCGCCGGCCGAAACCGTGAGTTCTCCGCCGGATAGGGCGAAGTCCGCATACCTGTCGGTCCTTTCAGCGACGGGAAGGGCGATCGGATCCTTCGCCCGCTGTTCGGCGACGGTGAGCGGAAGCCCGTCGGCGCCGAGCGGGAGATTGGTGTCGCCGATCCTTCCACCCACCGTCACGGTATGCTGTGGCCGACTCGCGAGATCGCCGTTCCACAGCACGAAACCCGGCCCACGGCCTACACCGCTCACCAGCCCTCCGATGAAATTTCCACCGACTTCCAGATTGAGCCGTCCCGGTCCGTCGATGTTGATCCCCTGGACGTGGAAGAGCTGCAACGGCCCACCGCTTTCATCAAAGCCCGAGCTGGCGATCAAATCCTTGCCGGTCTTGATGGAGATCCCACCGCCGCCCCCGGCGCGAATCGTCGACAGAATCCCGGACTGCGGATCGCTGAGATTCACGTTGCCGGCCTTCGCCTGGAGATTGATGCTCCCGCCGTAAGCCGTGTGCAGCATGGTGCCCGTGAAGCCGGTGAACAGGATGTCGCGTTCCGCCACTCCGACGATGTCCCATTTGGCTGGAGTGTTGGCCTGAAGGCCAAAAGGATCGTTCGACAGCAGGACGTCGTTGAAGATGAGATCCTGGCCCGCGTCGAACCGGATGGTGCCGCCTGTCGCGGGAGGTTGAACCGTATTCAGGTCAAAAAAACCGGTGACGCGCAGATCGTACCCCGCCAGGAGATTTCCCCCTGCATCCCGCGGCGACGACAGAATGATATCGGCGAAATCCGTCACGGTGAGAGTTCCCAGGTCGATATCCCAGATCGGATCGATCAGCAAGCGCCCACCGCGAAAGCCGGCCGCCGCCGAGCCGACGAAGTGCCCTCCCAGTTTCACGCTGCTCCCGCTCAATTCGGTGAAGCCGGCGTGGCCCCCCTTGGCGCCGCCCGAGACATCGATCGTCGCCCCCTTCTCGAAGACCGCCGTCCCCTTCGTCTTATCCGCGATTGCCAAGATGGTCCCGCCGTTCGATGTACTCTGATTGTCGCCCTTCGCCAGGGTTTGACTTCCCGCCTTTACTGTAAGCGACTCGCTCGCGTACAGCTCGATCTTGCCGTTCTTCTCGCGGACGCTGTTGGCCTGGACCACCCCTCCTTGGTTCACGACGCGCCCGGCCAGCGTGACGTGGCCGCCGTCGGCCACGAGATGGTTCACGTTGACGGCGCCGCCGGTCGGCGCCGACAGCTCGGCGAGAAACCCGCGGCCGTCCGGCCGAGTGGCGAGATAGGCCTTGGTCCCCGCGGCCAGCACGATGTTCCCGCCCGGGGCGGTGATGACGCCGCCGTTCTCGACGTTCGGCGCGAGGAGATACACGCCGTCGTGAATACCCCGGATGAGGCCAAGATTGTTCACGATCCCCTCGACCCCTGCGCCTTCAAACAAATAGTGCCCCGCCAAAAAGTTCGCATTGGTGATGTTGAGCGACGAGGCGATGAGCCCTCCGACATTCACCTGCGCGTTGGGTCCGAAGAACACGCCGTTGGGGTTCACGAGCATGACGGTGCCGTTGGCCCGCAATGAGCCCAGGATCTGGCTGGGGTTGTGATCGAAAATGCGATTGAGAGCGATCGCCGAGGCGTTCGGCTGGACGAACTGCGTCACTTCATGCGGCGCGATGTTGAACGACTGCCAGTTGAGGATGGCCCGCTGAGACGCCTGATTGATGGTGACCCGCGAGGTGCCGAGACCCGAGACCGTTGCGTTGCCGCCGACCACCGCCGGGCCCGTGGGATTGGCGAACGAAAGCGGCGCACACAGCCAGGGAACGATCTGACACGCGATGACTGTCGCCGCGAGCAGCCGCGTACCGAATCCTGCACCCATAGTCCGCCTCCTTAAAATGCGAGGCCCACGGAAAAATGCACGAAGTTATCCCCGCGCTTGGTGTTCAACGTGTCGTGCAGCGCCCACCCGCTGTCGAGGATGAGCTGGCCGATATCTTTCGGGAACTTCACCCTGATGCCGAAGCCGGCGCCTTCGAGACGGAATCGCGAGGTTTGTCCGGCCGGCGCTTCCTTTACCCAAATGTGCGCCGCGTCGTAAAACGTCGCCAATCTGAGCCGAATGGTGTAGTCCGAGCTGCGACGTCTCTGCCAAATCCGATCGATCGGCACCTTGAGCACCTCCGGCGTCGTCACTTCCACGCGCCCACGTATCGCATGATCGCCGATGGCTTCAAACTGGAGATAGCCGCGGACCGTATCGAAGCCGCCCGCAAAAAACTGCTCCGCGGGAATCAGCGGCTCGGTGGCCCATTGGCCGTTGGCCATGAGGTCGAGCACGAACCCCCCCGGCAGGGGCTGCAACCGGCTCATCCCCCCCTGCAGCACGGCGAACGTGCCTGTCGCCCCGGCGCGGTTTCCCGGTTTGTTGAACGGATCGCCGGGATCACCCCCGAAATCTTCCTTGTGCCCTCCTGGTATCGCCCCGGCCACATAGCCCTTGGCCGTGAACGACGCTTTCGTCAGCCCGAACCGGTCCGGATAGAGTCCGGTGTACCCGAGCGATACCGGCATGTACTGCACCGGGCTCAAGACGACCGCAGTCCCGCCGCCCGGAAACGTCGCCGACGTCCTTTCCAGTCGCTTGTAGTCCAGACCGACCGACAGTTGATGGGTCTGCTCCCGCCCGGTGAAAATCGGGAACAGATAGCGGACTCCCGCGATCGTCGCGTTCCCCGCGATCCCGACGTCACCCCCTCCGCCGACCGAGATCGCGCCTCCCGCCAAGACCGAGTTGCTCTCGGACTTTGACGCGTACACGGTCAACAGATGATTGGGCCAGATGACGGGATAGACGAAGCTTCCTCCGTAATTCTGGATGGCTCCCCAATCCGTCGGCGTTTGGACGGTGTTGAACGTGAGGATCTCGTCGTTGCCGAAGACGTTCGTGTGCTGGACCTCGGCGACCAATCGGTTCGACGGGGTGGTGATCGGCCCTCGATTGTCGGCCTCCAGCTTTCCGTGGACGGGCAGGCGGTCCTTCACTTTCAACTCCAAATCGACGGTCCCCTGCACGGCGCCCGGCTTGAGGAGCGGCGTGACGCTCAGATCGGGATTGCCGTTGACGGCGGCCAATTCTTTCACGAACGTGGGCTCATAGATGAGCGCGCCCGGCGTGAGCGAGGGCAGCTTGCTCCGGATGCTGCTCCAACTGTAATGCTCGTTCCCTGTCACGGTAATGGAATACAAGTGCCCCTCGACGACCTGCAGCCGCACGAGGCCGTTCTCGATCGTCTGCTCGGGCAGATTGACCAGCACGGTGGGATAGCCGGACGTGTGATACAGTTTTTCCAGGTCGGCGCGCGCCTGCTCGACATCCTTCATCCGGCGATCGGCGCCCGTATGCGATTCGAGCAGCCGATCGATTTTCGTCTGTTCGAGAATCGTGTTGCCTTCGACTACAAAGGTCGTCAGAGGAAACGTCACGTCTTGCGGGTCTTCCCCTGCACGGAAGGTTCCCTCCGGCTCCGTGACGGCGCCCGCCTGATCGTGCGGAGCGGGCGGCGTCATGGGCGCGGCGGCGCGAGGCGCAATCGCCTCTCCCGTCACCTGAACCGCTGAAGACGTCTCGGTCTGTTTCTCGGCGGCGCGACCCTCATCGTCCGCCAGGCTTATGCTCGCTATCATGACGACAGCTCCGGCCAACCATCCTACCCGATTCATGCGGCATCGCTTCTCTCAAAGCGCCTACCGGGGCGATCACCCGTCACTGGAACCGGCCCGTTTGTCTGATCGAACACAGAGTCATTCCCTCCTCACGCTTCACGTGTAACAGAGGAGTATCGAGAAGATGTTACGGAACTGTTATCGAGAAATTGGTGAGTTGTTAATTTGTCGCCGAAAGACTCGCCCCCTCTTGTGAACGAGATCATCCATGACTAGGATGCCTCCCGCACTGCCCGAAAAACGAAGAGGTCGTCCTTATGCCACCTTCACCCATCGCTCGCCGGATCATCGGAGGCGCGTGTCTCGCGTCGACGGCGCTCATCATCGCACATGCGACGAACGCGTTTGTCGCGGATGCGCTGGATGTCCCCCCCGAGCCGCCCCACCTGTCAACCTCCGCCCCCGGGTCGGTCGATGCGTTGGATCCCGCCGTCTCGCAGCTGATGGCCGAGGACATTCTTTGGAGCGGGCTGTTCGAGCTGCCTCCCACATTTCAGTTGACTAAAGATGGAGCACTTGTCGCTCATCCTGCTCCTCCCCCCCCTCCGATCGAGGCCGCGCGTAAAGTGGCCTTACTTGGCAGTGTGTCCGGAAGAGATGGCGGCCTCTTCGCAGTCTTTGAAGATGTGACGTCGAAAGAACAGCAGCTGTACCGTCTGGACACAGAAGTTCCAAATGTCGGCACGTTGGCTGCCATCGAGCGGGATCGCGTGTTGTTCCGTAACGGCCCTTCCGAAGAATGGCTCGGCTTGGCCGTCATGCAACACCTGCAGGAAGAAGCTCAAGTCTCCGCCGCTCCTCGGCCGGTTCAGGCGCAGAAGGCATCGGCGCGCCGGGTATTGGACCGTCGCGAGGTCACCGACGCCCTCAACAATCCGACCCGCCTCATGACCCAGGCCCAGGCGGTCCCCTATCTGACCGACGGCACGCTGGACGGATTTCGCCTCGACAACGTCGTGCCGGAGGGGTTCTTCGATAAGATCGGGCTGCGAGCCAACGACATCGTGCAACGGATCAACGGTGTGGAACTTCGCGATCCCGGCATGCTGCTCTCGCTCTTCCAGCAATTGAGGAATGAGCGCACCGTCCGGGTGGATCTGACGCGCAACAGTCAGCGCCAGACGCTCACCTATGACATCCGCTGACGCATGGCGCGATCGTTCGATCGAGCTGCCGGCGCTCGCGCCGTTTTTGAATTAACAGGAACTTAATCAGACCGTAATGGGACGGTCACGACTTTGGAACTAATGTGCGGCACATTCTTTTCGCGGGAGGGTTCAATGAGATCCTGGTGTGTTCGGCTGCCGTCGATTCTACGATCGTCATGCTATGGCGGCCTCGCTCTGATGCTGTTGCTGATCGGCGCGTTCCCCGAGAACGCCGCCGGCGAATGGTACGTCGCCGGCTATGGCGGCGCCAGCTTCCCTTTTACACTCGCGAATGTGAAGATGAATCAACTGGGAGAGACGCTCGACACGCAACATTTCCACGGTGGTCAAAGTACTCCGCCAGTCGGCACGTACACCCAGACGCTCGCCGCCTCTGATATCAAGCTGAAGCAATCACCTTTATTTGGCGGAAAAGCCGGCTATTTTTTCAACGATCAGGGCTTTGCCTGGTTGGGTGTCGAATTTGAAACGTTCACGACGACACCGACGATCAAAAACCAAACCGTCAGTACCGTTCACGACATTGCCTTCGTCCCATTCGACGAGCCCGACGCTCCCAGTACCTGCATCCCGGGAGTAAGCTGCCAAGTCCAGCGATCGATCCCCGGCACGGTGAACGTACCTGAATCCTCCATGCGCCTGATTGCATTCGCCTTCAATGTCGTCGCCCGCTACCCAGGGACAGTCTTTCAACCCTACGCGGGCGTGGGCGGGGGAGCCTTCTATTTCACCAGCTCGGGCGCCATCAGCGGACATCAAGTGGTTCCCGGGCTCAATGCCTTCGGCGGTGTGAAGATCTTGGTCTTCGAAGACTGGGGGCTGTTCGTCGAAGGAAAGTTCAACCGCGCGACGATCACGAACTTCGACAGCGTCTTCGGACTCAGCGGGGAATACAGCGCGTTCAACGTGGTGGCGGGACTGTCCTACCACTACTGATTCTGAGCAAGAAAGAGTCTTCCCCTACGTCCTCAAGCGACTCCTTAGGCGACCGGCCATTCGTGTGTGTTAACGCTTCTTGGGTTGTTTCTGGCTGGCGATACTGTCCTGATCCATACGGGGTCCCGCGCTCTTACTCACCTCTGGACCTTCGATTCCGGTCTTTTCGATCAGCTCTTCCACGGATGTCCGAAAGACCCGTAAGCTTCCTCGGCCGATCTTGGTGCCGCGCAACCGGCCCTCGTCTATCCATCGGTAGATCGTCCATTTGCTCACGCTCAACAATTTAGCCGCTTCCTGAATGCGCAGTAAGATCGGTTCCAAGGTATCTATCGTGCGTTACGGGAAGATGGCGAGAAATCGAACATGTCCTATCCGGCCAATGCGGCAGCGCGGTGATGTGACGGCCCGACGGTTTTTCGAAGCGTCCGGGACCGGCGACGCAGGGACGGATTGCGCCAGTTTTTTGCAGTGCTCAGAGAGGATTCGATGAAAGGCACGCAGAGGCCCTCGAGTCGGCCGGCTGCTGAGTTGAGCAACGCGCCGGCATTGGCGGCCATCGGCGGCATCGAGTGGCCGACATCTGTCTCCGACACCGGTGCGGCTGCGGGGACAGGTGTCAGTTTGAAGCCCACACCTTTGATGGTTACCAGCCGACAGTGATGGTTCGGCTCTCGGTCCAACTGTTGCCGGAGAGCATGGATATGCACGTCCAATGCGTGTCCGCCCACCGCAAAGTCCCGTCCCCAGACAAGATTGACCAGTTCGCTTCTCCTGAAAAACTTCGAAGGCTCCCTCATGAGCGCGGCCAAGATCGCAAACGGTTTGGCGGAAAGCTTTACCTCGCGTCCCGAGATCGTCACTTCGTGCGTATCGGTATCCAATCGCATCGCCCCGACCTGAAAGACACCGCGGCGCATGACATCGCGATCGACTCTTCGCACATATGCGCGAACTCTGGCGAGAAACAAGCCGTTGCCGTCTCGAAAGTCATGAACCCCATCCATACCACGTTCGAGATCCGATAGACACTGGTCCTCCGTATAGCGATGCCCGTGAGACACCACCCCCATCAGTGAAATCCGGCGAAGCACAGGGTCCGTCCGTAATATGTCCCAATCTTGAGCTCGATGGTCCACGACAATAAGCATGACAGCCGGGGGATCGGTGACTGCGACGATCTCGCTCGCCGAACCGGCCACTCGCACGCCATAGCCCGCCTGGCGCAATTGCGTCTCGATGTCTTTGGCAAAGACAGAGTCCGGCGATACCACACCGATTCTGTGTTTCATGTTGTGACTCCCGCAACCGGCGGACACCTGCATAGCAGCTTCTTTATTTCTCTATCTATGATGTCCATGGGAGAGATTGCCTATCCGACAAACCGTTGAAACCAACTCGGAGGGATCGCTGAGATCCCTCCGCGCGGAATTATCATTGTTCTTAGGCGTTGGTCATCATCTTGCGGCGAGCCAATCCTGCCAAGCCGATCACGCCGCTGCCGAACAGCCAGGCCGCAGCAGGAAGCGGTACAGGGGGAGCGGAAGATCCCCACATTGTAAGCGTGTAACTCCCGCCGGCAGCGCCAATTCCGGACGGATGAAGGTGATAGTCGCGACTCAACCCGAGATCGGCGAGAGGCTGGCTCGTAAAGCTCAATGCCGCCCCTACGACTTCCGTATCGTTGTTGTTCTCAAAAATCGGCACGCCGAAGAAGTTCGAAAGGTTATGGGTCGACGTCATATTGAAATGAGTGAACGAGCCCAAGTCGAAATTGATGGTATCCAGAAAAAAACCACCCGTTTGAGAAACAGTGCGAACGACCGGATTCGCGGCGTCGCCGTTGCCGACGGCAAAGACCCCCGCATCGATGGTGAGGGCCTGCGCGGTCGCGCCGAGGGCAAGCGCCCCGGCGGCTACGAATCCGGCAACCGCCGTCTTCAACCTATGTGTGCGTGTCATGCTGAACTCCTTTCTTAGGGTTAACTGCGCTTCGTGGAACACCATCCGACGGCATAAGATAGAGCTCTATCTCGGTCGCACATGCGCTTATAACTTGGTGCGCCGCTGGCGATCTACCGACCAAGGCACCGCCTGCTACCGGATGCGACAATAAAAACGCTTGTCACTCTTGATACGCGCGCCTCTACAGGAGGTGATGCTACCAAGAGCGGTCAAACGCCACTACCACCGGATACAACGGATGCTACAGATGCGACAAAATCGAGCGCGGTACAGTCGCTACTACCTACAACGTTCACGCCTCCTCCGGATCGGTGAAGTTGTTGCAACTGTAGCATCCTGAGCAACGGTTTCTAGACGCCGGTACTTATTGCGGGTATTCACTCGAAGAGACTGAGGGGTTCGCCTCATCGCTGGAGCATTCTGAAACAAATTTGGTGCACGGAGGAGCAACAACCAGTAGCCGATTGTCTTCAATCATGAGAGATAGCGGCACAACTAAGAGGGCGCCGTTATGAAGCCGATATTTTGTAGCGGCCCCACCGCTGGCCAAATATTCATCTCACTAACTGGAGGGATACTCTATGAATCGTATGAATCGATGGATCGTTCGATCGGCGGCCGCTCTATTGTGGGCGACAACCTTGGTCGCAACAGTCGAACCGGCGAACGCGCACGTAGTCTTTGGGAATCCGTTGTTTTCGGACTCCGGCGTCATTGATCCAATAACCGGAGCACTCGGTGTGGGGACTGCATTTTCCACCCAACAGCGCCAGGTGGCCAGCAATGCCGGATGGGCGGCTGCACTCAACAATGCAACGTGGGGGGATAGCCACAACGCCAGATTCATGTACTTCAACCTGGCGCAACCCCAGACCATCGACTTCACCGTCACAGCGACAGCCAATACGAACGGCGCAAGCCTGTTGAACCCCGGGTACTCCCTCTACAGCGGTTCGGTACCGAACGTCTCGCATGACGGAGGAAACTATCCTGGACAAACACCTTTCGCAACCTGGTCTCCTTTTGCTGGCGGCGTCGCCGGGTCTGATCCGGCTTCTCAGAAATGGGGTGAATTCCGCTCGAATGCCGACGTAACGATGCGGGCTGACGACTCCGGCGGCAACCCGATTGTGGGCACGATGCACTACCTGGGCCTGTCCGATAGCAATCCTACCGGTAACACGATTAGCGGTCAGTATCATCTCGGCCCCGGACTCTATACGCTGGTCCTCGGCGGAGCCAACAGCCAGGCAGCTCAGGATCTGCTGAACGCCGCCATCGCCACAAACGGCGCCTACTGCTCTGCGACCGCGACGACCTGCACGCCGAACGCGGAACAGACCGCGTACAACAATCTACGCCTAGGACGGAACTTTGACATTCAATTCAACGTATCCCCGGTGCCGATCCCGGCTGCAGCCTGGCTGTTCGGCAGCGGGTTAACCGGCGTAGCTGTGCTCATGCGCCGACGGAAATCCTAGGAAGGATCGGCGCACCAGTATCAGCCAAGGGGAGTCGACGAATTCACGTCGCCGACTCCCCTGTTTTTGTCGCCGGTTGTTGATGAAGAACGCCAGCGAGCGGTCCTCCATACGCGATCGAGAATCCGGCCCGCGCTTCTGAATTATCCCGATTCGGAGGTCGTGTGATCCAGAGCTTGGCAGAACCGATCGACTGTGCGTTCAAAGAGGAAGAGTGCCGTGTCTTCAAGCGAGGCGGCTAGGGCCGCGTCCGCAGCCGTGCGGACTTGGTGAGCCGACACACGGAAGCGCTCCGCAATCCAGCCCGCGTCGGCAAGATCTTCATCCGTGCCGCGGCGGAGTTTGGAAATGATGAAATCCACCGGGGCCAAGAGGGACATCCGGATTCCCGGTTCGTCAATCATGGCCGTGGCGCGATCGCGATACCCGGGCGGCATCGCGACCACCGACCAGCCGGACAGACTTTGCCCCAGATTAGCGGGAATGTTGTGGCGGCTCAGGAACGTCTTCAAGGACCTGACGCCGTCACGAAGTTCTCCGTCTACGTCGATCGTGGCACGGGAAGGGTGCCCGTACGCCAGCATCGCCATGCCGCCGATCAAGATTAAATCGACCGCATGCCCTGTCTGATCGACGTATTCCCGGAGCAATACGCGCAGGCGGTCAAGCGTGAGCAAAGTCGAGAGCCTCCGCAAGCTGACGGTACAGCCGCTCGTCGATCGGGCCATGGTTTTCTGGAAGCGGGACCCGTGATACAAGCCCGGAGAGGAGGGTGTGGTATCGCGTATGCCACCGGCATGCCGTCTCATAGGCCTCCTGCACCAGCGGGTGCTGAAGTGTCGTCCATTCGATTGAATCGTTCACGAGAATTTCAAGCCAGAGGACGCGAGCGATGCGCGGATGACGCAGCGCGTCATCGAGTGATGCCACTCCCAGATAGGCCGGGAGCAGTTTCAGCAATGGGCGAGCGGGTGACATGGGTATAGGTGAGAATTCTACACCGGTTCCGCCACATTGCCAACTTGAGCGGGCGAGGTGAGATACGGCTCCATGGTTCCTCCTCGACGACAGAGCAAAAATCCTTGCAAGTGTCCGATCGTCATCCTTCCGTTCTTGATCGAACTTACGGTACAGTATGGCACTGTCCGATGATCCTCACGCTTCGCTCGCTCACCTTTGCGTGCCTCCTGGTTCTGATCGACCAAGCCTCGTTCGCACGAGCGGATCCGCGGCCGCATCACGTGGCCATTCTCGCCAATGCGAAGAGCCCGGAGAGCGTGGCCGTCGCTCAACACTATGCCGCCAAACGAGACATTCCCGCCGACCATATCATCCGGCTCGACCTCCCGCTTCGCGACACGCTCGCCCGCCGGGAGTACGAAGACCTCGTCGTGACTCCGTTGCGGCGCACGCTGGAAGCACGACGACTGTCTTCGTCCATTCGCGTCATCGTGACGACGTACGGCATACCGCTTCGCGTGGAGGCCCCTCGCCTCTCGGCAAACGAGCAAAGCCGGCTCACGGAGGCGCGGGGTTTGGTCAAGACCAGCCGGACGAAGTTGGAGCGATTGGAAGCGCAGTTTGAGAAGATGTCGCCGGGATCGCAGAAGCCGAAGAGCACCCCGCCGGACTCAGCGCAGAACATTCTGGAAACGGCGCGGACGGCGGCTCTCTTGTCGCAGGTCGATCGTGCCTGGCGCGCCGCGCTTGAGGCGCAGCAACGGAGCGATTCGGAGTCCGATCGGTCGGCGCAGGAGTTGGTCCGCCTCACCCGGCAATACGGAGGATGGGGTATCTTGCTGCAAAAGAAAACGGGCTCAGAACAACCGGCTGCGCCTCCTGACACGCCTCAAACGGCCGCCTGGCGCGCGCTACTCGAACGGTCCAGCCCTTTATGGACGGGGCTCAGCATTCACCCGATCACCTCGGAACGGCCCTTGATCTACCGTTGGGCGGAACGACTCTTCGGTGTGCGCGGGGTACTGGAGCTTGCGAGCGCGGAAGTCGATCGGCTCACCTACACCCATGCCGATGCGAGTCTCGACAGCGAGCTGAGTCTACTCTGGTGGGATCGAGATCTCTACCCCGTCGCGTGGCGCTGGGGCAACCCCTTGTTTGAGGGAACCGTTCCAACTCAGGACGAATTACCCGTCCTGATGGTGAGCCGGCTGGATGCACCGACCGCCGAGCTGGCAAAGGGGCTGGTAGACAAGGCGCTGCAAGCGGAGCGCGCGGGGTTGGACGGCACCGTCTACTTCGATGCGCGCGGACTGCAACCCGGAGGGGCGACCGATACCTACGGCCTCTACGATCACAGTTTGCGAAAGGCCGCCGCGCTGGTAAAGGAGCACTCCTCCTTCCGCGTCGTGCTGGACGATGCCGAACCGACCATGACGGCAATCCCGGACGTAGCCCTCTACATCGGCTGGTACAAACTACGCGCGTACGACGACGTCTTTTCGTTCAACCCCGGAGCGATCGGCTATCACATGGCGTCGGCCGAGGCCGTCACCGTGCATGACCGAAACGAACGGGGGTGGTGCAAGAATGCGCTGGCTCGCGGGATTACAGCCACCCTCGGTTCGGTGGGAGAACCCTACCTGGACGCGTTCCCGGAGCCGGCGCGCTTTACCGCTCTGCTGCTGACGGGGAAGTACTCCCTCGTCGAAGTCTACTACTTGACCAGCCGCACCATCAGCTGGCGAATGGTCTTGTTCGGCGATCCGCTCTACAACCCGATGAAGGGGCGTTCGGCCATGCCTGCATCACCTCTGCCGGTTTCTCCTTCTGAACGGCGATTGAGTGATCCCCTCGCCCGGCTGACGCGGGCACATGATCTCGCCCGAGACCGACAGAAAAAATTGATTTCCCTGCTTCTGCAAGCCGAGCAGGCTTCCGCACCCTCTTCGCAATAAGACCGCCGGAGGAATGTAGGACTCACCACACTGAGCGTTGCCCCTCACCCAATTTGTAAGTTCCGCCATTCGGGTAGCACACCTTCCTGAAACGGCCCGGTCATTCGAACGGTTCAGATGTTGGTAGGGTAGGACGATGTCATTACGACGCTGATCTGCACCCATGTCTATCACCGAGAGCATACGTGTCCGCCATCCGTTGGACGGAATGTGAACCCAATAAAAGGCGGAATGTTAGGAGGATCCGTGACCCCGTGAACACTTAGCCAACAGTCGCAACTCATTGAAACAGGAATGGTTATGGCGTATCGTTCGCACACCGTAGTCGCGTCTTATGCGGACAGAACTCGGCTAGTCCGGTCCTTATCCGGGTCAACTCAATATAGTTCGAGTGACAGTTCATATCACCAGAACGGCCCTGAGGGTGGCGCACGTGGTTCGAGATGCGACGCATGTTCGGAACTAGCGGCTGCACCGGACAACGCTATACAACATTGAGGTCCTCCGGAGCCTGTCGGTGGCCGCGAGGCAGTAGGCGGTTGAAGAATACTTCGTGACTGGGTGGCTCCAAGCCCAACTACACAAACCTAATTCAAGAGGAGTCAAACAATGAAGAATCCGAGCGCGCCCTACTCGATCTCGATGCTCAATACCTTGGAGGCTCCGGTCTCCACCAGCAGCCTGCTGAAGTTCATGAACGGGGACCAGGGAACCCTCGACGCAGGCTGGGATCAGGACCCAGTTCCCAACCCGAGCGATCTGGCGTTGACGCTGATGCATCTCAAGTTCGACCCCACTGCCATTGCCAACATCACTAGCATGGTGGGGCTGGTCTCCAAGATCGCCACGGTGGCGGGGTGGGCCGTGGTCGGCATCGAGACGACGAAGAAGGTGCTCGAATTCCTCGGCGTGCTGAACCCCGAGCCGGATGCGACAAAGAAGGCGCTCGAGGAGATCAAGGCGAGAATCGAACAACTTTATGGTTATTTGGAGGACGAGGCAGAGGAGGCGGAGTACAAAGAAGCGGTGCACTGGCGGTCGGAGCTTTCGACGATGCGCAATGCGCTGGCGAACCTGGCCCTGTCGCGCTCCCAATCGAACCTCGACACGATGGTGTCCAACAGCCAAACCCTCATGACCACGATCAATGACATGCTCTCGCCCGGGTGGGGAGACATCCCATTCCGCCGTTCCGTCTACGGGTATGTGCCGGGGACAAACCACTGGCTGGACGTCGCCTTTCCCTTTTACATGGCCAAGTCGAATGGTGCACCGATGCCTAGTTACGGAAGCCCCGGCGAGGAGATGAAGACCCGCATCTTCGACCCCGGCTACTACTTCGACGTGCTGATTCGGGGAATTGGTCTGCGTATTGCCACGTTGGCGGCGATGGAGCCGGCGTTCCGTTCGACCGGCTACGACCGGGACAACCTGCGCGACATTTATAAGAACCTGGGGGACTTCATCGACAAGTGGAACGCAAGCTTCCTTATGACCACGATCGAGGGGCCGCTTGACCCAAACTTTGGCAAGCTTTCAAACCCCCTGGTCTACCAGCCGAGCGGCATCCCCATGGGCGTGGTCGACCCCGTGTCGGGGGTGGTCAGCTTCGAGTCGCACTTCAATAAGGGCTTCGCCCTGCTCTTTCACCCGTGGACCGGCCCGCAGGGACAGGACTGGGGCGGCTACTGGACGGTCGTGAACATTCCGCAGGCCATCGATAGCGCACGCGCCCGCCGTTCGGCGCTGCGCACGGCCATCTTCAATGCCTGTGGCATCCGTAAGCTCTACGAGCTGCGCCACAGCATCGGCCAGTTGATTATGGGATCGGATGGCATTGTGCAGCTGACCAATCCGGTCTTCAACGGTACCGCTTACCGGTATGCCACCGGCAGTGAATCGCTGAGCTTGGGCATCCTTGGCAATTACGCAGGTAAGCCGGGGAAAACATACCCAGCGCAGCGCGTTTTCATGGAGTCGACCAAGAGCTTCCGCATTCCGATGGCACGACGGCAGGACGTCTCGCAGATCCAGCCCGGCTACCGTCTGGTGATCTCTGTAGGCGGCAAGGATGCGCAGATCGATCAGAAGCTGTGCGCGTACTCGACACGCTCGACGCCCAGTCAGAATGATCAACCGCTGCCCATCTTCCCGATGGACCCGATCACACGTGAACTGCGCACGGACAAGGCAACTGTCTATACGGTCGTGCAGAACGGCCTGTTTTCCGCCAGCGAGGAAGACTCCTGGGAGAAGCACGGTGAGGTGGTGGTGGAGAAGCCAAAGGGAACAAAGTCGAAGAAGGGCGGCCTGCTGATGGGTGTCGAGGCGCTCGACTTTCTGCGGCCGGGCAAGCAGCGTCTCTATCTCGACGGACATACGGGCCTGGCGGCGCTTCGCATCGAGATCCAGTTTGAACTCAACCTCGCAAACCCGGAGCATTCGTTCATCGGCTATGCGAAGGTGAACGTGACGAACTTGGAGCCAGAGACGCACAAGGACGGGTTGATCCTGCACGTGCTCGTCTATGAGACGGTCGTGTCGCCGGTCACGAATTCACCACAGGAGCAGCTAGCTGACTCGATGACAATTCACATCGTGCCCAGCTTCCTACAAGTGGACCAGGAGTATTTCAGCGACCGGGAGACGGGACTGAAGACGTTGGGCGGCATCGTGGACAAATTGGACCGCAAGTACAGCATCTCGGCGGACCCTGGCCCGGCCGACCCGATGTGGAAGGTGCGCCAGACGGCAGAAGCAGCCACTGTGGCGGTGGCCACCTATGAGAGATTTGCGGAGAGGGAACCTGAGGCAGCGCGGCACATGCTGGTGCGCCATACGCCATCTGTGGTGCACGTTCGCAATGGGCGACCCGAGTAGGCTGCTACTCGTCCTCGGATGGGCGCCCTCCCGATTACGTCAGTTCGAGATGGCCGGTGGCATCTTTACGGACTCACCCCCGCCAGCCATCGCTTTTCCGCTTTCCTTTCCGAGCCGCCCGAGTGTTCCGACTCGGAGCGATCTCACCAGGTGGGCGTGGCCTGGTTGTCGCTGGCCGCAAGTCCCGGATAGTACACCGTGACCTGCGTTGGATTCCGTCCGACCGGAATGGTCGCCGTGATCGCGTTGGTTGCCGCATCGATCAAAGAGACCGACCCGTTCCCATTATGCAGGGCGTTCGTCACCACGACCCCTTTCGCGGATCCCGCTCCCTTCTGACCGGTCACCCACACATCCAAGCCATGCACACCGAGCGGGCCGACGGACGGAAGATCGACGCTCGTGAGCAACGGAAAGGAAGCCGGCCATGGGGTTGTATCAAAGGCATAGAGCTTGTCTTTCTTGAGCGAAGCCGCCTGCTGTGGCGTCAGTCCGATGGTGACATTCAGCTGAGTCACATAGAGTCGATTGCCGTCAGCTGTGAAGCGAAACTGTGACGGCCTCACATGGTCTACGCTGTGGCCCACAAACGTCAGCGTCGGTTGGGTCAGGTCGACGAGACCGAATTTCCCGATCACCTTGGCGAGGTCGGACGCGATATCCTCGCCAGCCAGAAATAGAAACCGCCCGTTCGGCGTCATCTCCACACTCCAAGCGCTCGGCACATCGATTCGCCTCGGAGTAGGCTTCAAGGATACCGGGTCTATCTCGACCACCGACCGATATCCGGCAAGGTGACTATAGATCTTCCCCGTGATCTTCGACCAATACATGCCGGAAGGCCCCGAGTGATTGGGCGTCAGCGGGTCGGCATCGCACACCGGGTGTCCCAACGAAGTCTCCTTGGCGCTGTCGCACAGATCGATCCATGCTCCCGGTACCTCGGACCATCGAACTTCGCCGAATGACGAGTCGGCGAGCAGAGGACTGATGATCCCGGTCGTTTGACTGGAGACGAACGCGATTTCCTGGGAAACCGCCGGCGGTATCGAGAAGGTGATGAACTGCGTCCCTGCACCTGAAAGGCAGACCGTTGAACTGACACGCGGTTTTTCCCCGCCCGCGCTGAGGTGAGAATTGTGAAGGATGGAGACCGACCCTCCTCTGCAGCCTCTCAGCGTATCAATGCCGGTGGCCGGATCTCCCGCATTCATGGTCCAGAGCACTTCCTTGTCGACCGGATCCCGGTAGATGCGGGTGGGCCGCATGCCCAGCCTGACCGGCCCGTTCACCTCCAGGAATTCTTCAAGAATCGGTTCAAGTCCCCCAATCGGATCAATCGCCGCAACTTTGTTGGTGTTCGTATTGGTGGCAAAAATCCACTCGCCCAACGAGAACGCGACACCGCCTATGGCGTCCACCTGTGTCGGGCCGAGCGACAACGTGCTGATGAGGGGCGCGCCTTTGCCGTCCAACCGGAGCGTCGTCATCGTCGTATCGCCCTGGTTCACGACAAGCGCCATCGGAGTCGAGAGGGGTGTATTCGGAGCCGGATCCGTATCGCTGCCGCTGCATGCAGTGAAAAAGATGGCAGTTCCAAGCATGACCAACCTCGGTAACGACCCGAACTGATTGAGCCGCCGGTTACAATGGATCGTCTGTGCCATGATGTGTTGCCTCCGGAGCGCCTTTCTCTACGCGCGCTCCATTCACTGCTTCAACAGGGCAGGCATCGTGAAGTATTTCGTCACGCCCCCTACGAAGCTGATTTCTTGCTGCAAATTGCCGTTGAAGTCTCGATGGATCGGAACTTGGGCGATGAAATAGACCTGAGCAAAATCAAAAACGTTGACCACCGCACCGGTGGAAAATGCGACATACGTATGGTCGGTGGTCGGTACCGGCCGGCCGATAATGTTCCCATCGAGCAAAACGGCCCGATTGAACGGGGCGGGCCGGAACTCGAGCAGTGCTGCCTCGATGTTGTCCCTGCCCTTGTAACGAAAATTGATTTGGTTGGTGAGGGTCAACCACGGGAACGTCACGAGATTGAGCCCTGCGTTCACGGAGAATTCTTCTCCAAAGCGATACCCGTCCGAGTTTCGGAACGAATACCGCACGTTCCCGGATAGGAATTGATTCAGTCGATGGGGAATGAGTTCGTAGGTCTGATAGAAACCAGGTTGAACCCCGAAGGCCCCTCGGCCGACCTGCAGCGTTGATTCGGCGAGCTGACCGGCAATAGGGGTATAGCCGTAGTCCCCGACGGGAAACCAGCCCCCTAGCTCTAATACGACCATGCTGCGCAGGCTGGGTAACAGATTGTATTTTACCTTCCCGAGCACGTCCCCGAATCCGCGGTCAAATGTATTGGTGACCGCCCCGGCGCCGATCTGCCCGACCGCATCGACCATTCGATAAGGCACCTGCACTTGTAGGCCGATTCGTTCCGTCAGTCCGTAGTTGAGATCCAACACGCCCGTTTGAACCAGCGTACTGAGTTGATTGACCTGGCTGTTCGCCAGAATCAATTGCTTGGTCTGCTGGTTGGCGAAAGGAATCGTATTGACTCCTTCCGGAGGAATCTCGTTGGGTGTGTGAGTGAAGCTGAGGTTCACCGTCAATACACCGGCCGGCGACACCGCCTGCTGCGAACCGATCACAACGAAGCAGCTCACCGAGCCACAAGACGCCTCTACCGATGGCGGTACGGCCCACAGACTCGGCAGGACAAGACACACATACCACCATCCTCGGAACACGTGACGTCGCGCTTTCATCTAGACGGCTACGGGATGCCCGTCCCGATCCCGTTCACCGCCTGCATACCGATGTTTGAGATCCCTCTGCTTGGTCGAGATCGGTATGACCGTGTGCTCAGCTGGAGTCGCCGCAGTTACACCCACGCAATGAAGATCTATCAGGGCCGTCACCGTATCACTGAAGATTCTCAAGCTACCCACACCCAGTCGAGTACCACCGAGCCGCCCTGCTTCCACCCAGCGATACACCGTCCAGCGACTGACGTTGAGAATCTGAGCTGCTTCGTCGACGCGAAGGAGTTTCTTCCGCTGCAAAGTGCCGATCGCATCCATGATCAATTCCTCCATATCTGTACAGACCGTTTATGCACACCGTTCGGGAAACGCTCACCAACCTCGCCTTGCTCTTCACCGCTCCAACTGGCGGAAGAAGGCCGAGGAAGAAGCATCTTCCCCCTCGTCCGAGCCACCGGCTGCTTGACTCAGACCGATTCCCTATGTGTCACGGTTGAAATGAAGCAGGAATAAGATTCAGCAGAGACGGCATTCACGGAATGAGCGGGAGTGTCCTGCTTGATTCTTATCCGTGCCGGAGAAACTCGGCGCTTGGAGGTGCACGGGGCTGAAGTACGGTAGAACCGGATGAGACGAGAAGTGGAACGGCAGCGACCACGTTCGGCGCCACAGCAAGCCGAGCCGCCGCTTTCGGTGACTCCGCCGCCATGACGATATCTGAAGTGACTTGGCAAGCCCAGACGCAAAACGCATTCTGCGCAGATGAATTTCCTTCACTGTGGTGATGATGATCCTGAGCTCGGTCGGCATGAGCAAGCGCACAACCGGCGCTCGTCACGGCAAGCACGGCGTACATCAGCGCCGCACAGCCGGCAATCGAGACACGATGGAAGCTCGGGCGAAAACGTCTCACGTGCCTTTTGTCCCTATCACCATATCGACTCGCCTCTATACATCACCGAACATCACCGATACGACACGTTCATATACACAACCCCTCAAGTGCTGTCTACGTACACCTGCTCATGGATGCTACACTTTTGACCTATCGCTGATCGCGGATAGAGTGCGGGGCGAAGGAGGAGGCAGCAACCTTCACCCCGCGCTTGGTCCGAGCGGGAGGGTCACCTACTCGGACAATACACAACGACATTCGCACCCGGTCACTATTTATAGAAGCTGGTTACACACCAGTTCATATTCGAAACGGCCAGGCTTGCTTAGTTGCTTAGACGAGGCTGACAAGGAGCGATATAGGTGGTGCACGCGTTCGATCGGAAAAATCTGGAGCTGAACTCACAAGCTGATGAGTGGATATCTCGGATGGACCAAACATTCCCTCAGTGACAGTTGGCACCGGCCCGCTCACGGCTGTGGCATCGGCCGTCGACTGGCAGGCCCAGGCACAGAAAGAAGAATGGGGAGACCCGCTGGCATCATGATGATCGTGCCGTTCGGAGAAACCGACCGGCATGGACACACAGCTGGCAGTCAACATGACGAGGGCCACGTACACGAAGACCATCAGGGAAGCAACAGAGCGACCTCGGTGAGCACAACGATGAGCGGCTGTCACATCCATTTTCACGCTCTGTGTGTACGCCACTTCCTTCCCTTCGTCCACTGATGGCTGCTCAGGTTGCAACAGAAAGCTCGGCCAACCATCGATGATCTGCCTTCACTCCCGGACCAGAT
The DNA here is from genome assembly GCA_019636815.1 of Nitrospira sp. Taxonomy (GTDB): domain Bacteria; phylum Nitrospirota; class Nitrospiria; order Nitrospirales; family Nitrospiraceae; genus Nitrospira_D. Next base: position 12,149 of record JAHBWT010000036.1, on the reverse strand, counting down.
GCCTAAGCTTCAGCATCCACAGAAATAGTGCGGGGCCGAGGTCAAGGGAGAGAGCCTCCGCCCCGCGCTGATCCGAGCCGGAGGCAGCCAGCTCGGACAAAACCCACGCTTCCGATCATTCACCAACCCATCTTGCAGACGATGGGCAGTCCATCGGAGATCCTTGCGCTCCAATGGACCGCCCTATCCATGCATGAGCTAATTGGTCGCCTGGTTCCCGGCTTGTGCCGCTCCGGACTCGAACACCATCACACCTGTTGGATTCGGCCCGACAGTCACATCCTGTTTCTTCAGATTGTCGGTGGCGTTGATGATGGAGACCGAATTGTCCGCGCCGTTCGACACGACCAGAAATTTCGCTTCACCGGCGCCTCGAGCGAGGACATCGAAGCTGTGCGCACCGGTCGATACCAATGGGATCTCCCTCAATAGCATCAGTGTTGGAGGTGCCAGCGTCGTCCAGTCATACGCAAATAGCCGATCCTTTTTTGGTGCCGCTGGAGCGTTCCCTGCGAGAATGTAGAACCGCTTCGAATCTGGAGAGAACTTGAAAGCCCCTGGCGAGGTCCCATCGAGTTCCGGAGTGGTCAAATCAGCGATGACCGGCGTCGCCGCGCTGAGATCGATGACTCCCAGCTTGGTCGCCTGCGGTGAGGTCGTTTGGCCGCGTAACAAGAGATACCTGCCATCTGGAGAAATCCCGAACCCCGTATAAGGAGTTCCTGCAAGATCAATCGTCTTGGTAATCGTTGGTGTACCAGGATCGATCTCAGCAATCTCTTGGTATCCTTCTTGGAAGCTATAGATTTTATTCGTCAGTTTCGACCAACGAATCCCATGCGGCCCAGAGTTATTGGGTGTGAACGGAGTCGTCAAAAGGGTGCCCGACTCATTGTCGCAGGTTTCCTTAGCTGAATTGCACAGATCGATGCGGGCAATCATGGTCCATTTCGTTGGAGAAGTCGGCTCGTTATCGATCACGGCGATTTCGCCACTGATTTCGCTCGACACGAATGCCCGTTTCGGAACTCCAGCTCCGGATGAGAAGGCGGTGACACGGTGTCCAGCGGCTAACACACATACCGTTTTCTCAACAGTGGGCGGGTGCGCCCCCGGTCCCGAGTGAGAGTTGTGAAGAATCGTCACCGATCCGCCCACTACCGCCCCTCCTGGGCGAGCTGGATTGTTGCAGTTGATCAGATCTTCACCCGGAGTCGTTGTTCCGGGAGTGTTATCGCCATCGTTCATGATCCATATGACTTCACCATCGATTGGATCGCGATACAGGTGAACGGGCCTGGTACCGACCGGCAAGTTGGTCTTGTGGACCGGGGTTGCAGCTGTCAGTGGATCAATCGTCGCCACTTTGTTGGCGGCCGCCAGATTCACAAAGATCCAATCTCCGCTCGAAAACTGCATGTCGCCTAATGCCACATCTTCGAACGCTGTGGCGGAAATGGTGTTTATCACTGCGTTGTTCGAGTCACCCCTCACGGCAACACTCGTGAGGGTCTTGTCGCCTGTATTGTTGACGAAGACCATTGGTCCGCTGAGTCCGGCGCTACCGCCCGGCGCGAGAGCCTCGGTGGTGGACTCGCCTGAACTGCATGCCGCCAGGGCGATCAGGACGAGTCCTAATGTGCCTGTTGTGGCATACGATGAATATTGTCGTCTGTTCATGGTTTCCATGGATCAGTCCTTCCTCGTTCGTCATCGTCTTTTTGAATGAATAGGGACCGCGGTCGGCTCCCTACTAAGTAAATATGTTCTATAGGGCCTGAAGAATATCTGGTGGGCCACGGGGGGGAAATTCACCATGAAGGACAGCATCCGGTTGTGGAATGTGACCGAAGCTCCAGACGCGGCCCACATGACTACCGGTGGAGGTTTCGCCTCGTCCGCCGCCAGCCTGGATATCGAACCCACCGCAGTGCCACGTGCAGTGACTATGATTGTGCTGGCCGTTCTGCGCATGCCCTTGCGGGCAATGTGTCCCCATCCATTGCGGCGTCACAGTCCCCTGGACAACCGACAGAGCCCCGGTCAGCAAGAGCACGACACAGCAACCGGTCAGTGCCCTGGCAATTTGTTGTCGTGCATTCGTCAGCATGGCTGATTCGATACCCTCGCTCCCGCTTGCTCTCTACGAAGCTCCGCCGAACAATTGAAACGACTTCGTCACTCCAAAGATGTAGCTGATCTGTTGCTCCAGGTTTCCATTGAAGTCGCGGTGGATGGGGATTTGTGCGATGAAGTACGCCGATGCAAAATTGAACACATTGAACATGACGCCCGGCGAATAGGCGACGTAGGTCGAGCCGGTGGTCGGCACTGCACGAAACTTGATCGCCGGATCAAGCAAGATCGAGGAACCGGTCCCAGGGTTGAATCGAAAGAGCGCCGCGTCCATCGCGTCGTTCTGCATCCATCGAAAATTGAACTGCTGCGTCAGCACCAGCCACGGAGTCTTCTCGAGCGGGATGAGATTGACCCCCAAGCTCACGTTCACTTCGTCGCCGAACTTGTAGCCGTCGCTGTTCTTCGCGGTGTACCGATAGCTCGCCATGGCGAACTGGTTCAGCCGGTGGGGAATCAGCTCATACGTCTGATAGATCACCGGAATGACACCGAAGTTGCCTCGACCAATTTGAAGCGTCGATTCGGCTAGGGTGGTTCCCTGCGCAAACCGCCCGTAGCTCCCGGTCGGAAAATCCACACCCACCCCCAATACGACCATACTTCGCAAGGTCGGCAACACGTTGTATTTCAGAGTCGCGCGAATATCACCGAGCCCCCTCTCGCTATAAGGAACCGGAGCGACCCCGTCGATCTGGGCATCCGACTCGACGTGTTTGTACGGAATCGCCACCTGGATGCCGAGGCGTTCGGTCAGTCCGTAGTTGAGATCCAGCGTGGCGGTGCGTGTCGTCGTCTCGATACGGTTCACATTCAAGTTGGCCAGCGTGAGGCTCCGCTCACCTTGATTGGCAAAGGGGATGCGTCCTCCTTCTCCCGAAGGCGCCTCCATGGGCGTGAAATTGTAGATGGCGTTCACGGTCAGCAGCCCCTTCATCGGCACCTGCTGCTGAGATCCGATCACCACGAAACAACTGACCGAACCGCACGAAGCTCGGGCTGGAGACGGCGAGAGGATCGACACCGCTATTCCGACGACCCCAGAGACAGCGAGAGCAGAGCACAAGAGCTTGCGCATCATGATTCCATGATCCTTCTGTTGATCGCGCAGACAGAAACCGTAGATCGGACCCTATCGCGAGATACGATTGTGAAAGAAACTATACGAGACTACGAAAGAACCACCGGAGGACCGCGGAAGAAGTGGGAGAAAGTACCAGGATCGAGGATGGCCTCATATTGGGAAACGACGACTCTTTCAACGAGTTGGAGCGTTGACGTCACAACCACCGCAGACGATTCGACACCTTGTCCGCCGGCACAGAGCCATGCACAGAGACCGGTGGAATGGGTGCCGGCCTGATGGTCGGCATGGTGCTCGGCATGCCCCACGCTGGGGGCAGCCATCGCGCCGTTGACCAGTACGATGCAGAGCAACAAGGCCCAGATTAAAACGGATCGTGTCACGTTCACTGTCCTACAAATCTTCTACTGTAGCAACGCAGCCTTTACCGGCTCCGGCTTCTGGATACGGGCCACCGTATCAAGGATGATTTGCTCGGTCAGGAGCCCGCCTTTAATGTAGTCCCGGACCACGCCCTTTTCATCAATGAACACGCTGACCGGTAGACCAAAGACTCCAAATTGGTTCGCCACTTTGTTGTTTCGGTCCAAGAGCACTGGGAATGTATGACCGTGTTGCTGGATATGCTCGCGGACTTTCTGTTCATCTTCCAGCTCATTGACGGCCAACACGACGAATCCCTTATCCCGCAGCTTATCGTATGTGGCCTGCATGGCCGGCATTTCGGTCGTGCAGGGCTTACACCAGGTGGCCCAGAAATTGACCAACACGACCTTGCCTCGATACTGGCTCAGGCTCTGCTGCTGACCTGCCAGGTCATTAAGCTGAAAATCCTCCGCGGTCGTGCCGACCGCCGGAACACGAGAGCCCATTCCCCATACGCCGCCACCACCGATCATAACCATGACGCTTACCAGCAGGAGTCCTAAGAGTCGCTTATGCTTGGCTTGTTTCATAATTGATGGCCCTCCACCTATCGAGCACTGCGTGGATTCATCTAAAAATCTGTTACCCCGGCTTCCCCCGTCGCAGAGCGACGGAGTCCGGTCAAACGGAAGGGTACCCTAGCCTCCCGGTTCGTGGGGCAACCACTTACGAGCAGAAATACGGAGGAGCGCGGCTGGAAGAAATACAGGATAGTTCAGAACCTGACTCACTCGCAGGAGGAAGCGGAACAAGCGCGATGGGACTACGTTCGGCTTGAATCACGACAACTTGACTATCGAGCATTGTTCCGGCAGCACACATCCAGGAACAGAGCAGCGTGCCATGTGTGGCCGCCTGATGCTGAGCATGGTGGCCGGCGTGTTCCACCGCTTGAACTTGGGCCAATCCGCCGACAAGTAGAATACAGATTACAAGGGAGATTGTGAGGGACTTGCGGGGTACACCATCCATGATCAGACACCAAGCGCCGCTCAAAAACGACCGCATCCGAGCATGACCCACGGCAACAAAGCACTGCGCATGCAACAGATGCTACAGCCTCGCTGGATGGTAGGCGACGGTGACAATGCTTGTCAAGCCACCGTTATTCTGCACAAGGATCGAGTAGGATTCATGGAGAGGATGCTGTATACTGCCAACCTTAACGAGACAGCGACGCTCATTCACAACGACTTTCTCCCTTTCGTCTTACTTCTATGGTTACACAAGTACTCAATCTGATATTCGGCAGCAAAAATGATCGTGAAATCAAGGCCCTGCGCCCGGTCGTGGACCAGATCAATGGGCTGGAAGCAGGTCTCACGCCGCTCTCCGATCAAGCACTGACCGACAAAACACAGGACTTCAAGAAGCGACTCGAAGCAGGGCAGACGTTGGACGATATCTTGCCCGAAGCATTTGCCGTCTGTCGAGAGATGTCTCGGCGCAAACTCAATATGCGGCATTTCGACGTGCAGCTGATCGGCGGCATGATCCTTCACCGAGGTCGTATCGCCGAAATGAAAACCGGGGAAGGGAAAACCTTGGTCGCCACACTCCCCGTCTATTTGAACGCCTTGGAAGGCAAGGGCGTCCATCTCATCACCGTCAACGATTATCTCGCCAAACGAGACGCCCAATGGATGGCACAGCTCTACCATGCGCTCGGTCTGTCCACGGGAGTCATTCAACACGACGCGTCGTTCCTCTACGACCCCACCTATGAGGCTTCCGATAAACGGCTGCAACATCTGCGCCCATGCACGAGGCCCGAGGCCTATCGCGCCGACATTACCTACGGCACGAACAACGAGTATGGATTTGATTATCTCCGCGACAACCTGGTTGTGACGGACCTGAGCCAGTGTGTCCAACGCGAGTTGAACTTCGCGATCGTCGACGAGGTCGACAGCATTTTGATCGACGAAGCCCGGACACCGTTGATCATCTCGGGCCCGACCGACCAGACCACCGACCTCTACTATCGAATCAATGCGATCATTCCTCAGTTGAAAGCCGAAGACTACACCATCGAAGAAAAGACGAAGACCGCCTCGTTGACCGAAGAGGGCAACGCACGGGTCGAGAAACTGCTCGGCGTCGACAACCTGTACGACCCGGCCCATATGGACATGGTCCATCATGTGGTGAAGGCGCTGCAGGCCTATACCCTGTATAAGCGCGATGTGGACTACGTGGTGAAAGACGGCGAAGTTATCATCGTCGACGAGTTTACCGGGCGCCTGATGCCGGGTCGCCGCTGGAGCGACGGATTGCACCAGGCCGTCGAGGCCAAGGAAGGCGTAAAGATCGCCAATGAGAATCAGACGCTCGCTTCCGTGACCTTTCAGAATTACTTCCGCATGTATAAGAAACTCAGCGGCATGACCGGCACTGCCGACACCGAAGCCGCGGAGTTCGCCAAGATCTACAATCTCGATGTCAACGTCGTGCCGACCAATCGTCAAATGATTCGGCAGGATTACGCCGATGTCGTGTATCGAACAGAGAAAGAGAAATTTGCGGCGATCGTCGAGGAAATCAAGGAGTGCCATGAGCGCGGGCAGCCGGTGCTCGTGGGCACCATTTCGATTGAAAAATCAGAAAAACTGGCCGGTCTCTTGAATCGGAACGGCGTCAAACACAATGTCCTCAACGCCAAGCAGCACGAGCGAGAAGCGGAAATCGTGGCGCAAGCCGGACGCAAAGGCGCGGTGACAATCGCAACCAACATGGCGGGCCGCGGCACCGACATCTTATTAGGCGGCAATCCTGAATTTATGTACAAGCAGGTGCTCTATCGCGACGAGAACATCCCGGAGAGCCGCAAGCTTGAAATCTTTGAGGAAATCCGGTCGGATTGCGAGAAGAATAAACAGGAGGTGCTGGCTGCCGGAGGCCTCCACATCTTGGGCACGGAGCGCCACGAGAGCCGCCGGATCGACAATCAGCTTCGCGGACGGGCCGGCCGCCAAGGCGACCCCGGCACCTCGAGATTTTATCTCTCGCTTGAAGACGATCTGATGCGGATCTTCGCCTCCGAACGGGTTTCCCAGTTGATGCTCAAGCTCGGGATGGAAGAAGGCGTTCCCATCGAACACGGAATGGTCACCCGCGCGATCGCGAACGCGCAAAAGAAGGTGGAAGCCCACAATTTTGAGATCCGCAAACAGTTGCTCGAATACGACGATGTCATGAACAAGCAGCGCGAAGTGATCTATCGTCACCGACGGGCCGTGCTGAACGGAGACAACCTCACCAACGACCTCCATGACATGATCGACAGCTCGGTGGAATCGACGCTGAATGTCTACTGTCCTCCTGACCAGTATCCGGAAGAGTGGGATGTCAAAGGACTGACCGAGGTCATGCAGAGTCAGTTCGGCTTGGATATCACTCAGGGGAAGGACGACGGTGGAGACGCACTGCGCGATGTCGGGCGAGATGCGTTGCTGGAAGACCTCCGAACCCATGCTCGGGAAGCCTACGCCAGAAAGGAGCAAGAGCTCGGGCCGGACTTGATGCGCTTTCTGGAAAAGACGTTCATGTTGCAGGTGATCGACCATCATTGGAAAGATCACCTGCTGGCGATGGACCACCTGCGAGACGGCATCGGTCTTCGTGGGTACGGCCAGAAAGATCCGTTGATCGAGTATAAACGAGAAGGCTTCGACCTCTTCGCCGGCATGATGGAACGGATCAAATCCGACACCCTCGATCGAATGTTCCATGTGCAGGCCGTCCGTCACGAAGGAGAGCAGCAGGTTCCTTCACCTCAATCGATCCTGTCACGTCCGCAAGCCAGAATGACGTTGAACAGAGGCGACGAACCGGTGACTGCGCCGACACCCGTCCAACGGGCCGACAGCAAGGTCGGCCGCAACGATCCCTGTCCTTGCGGCAGCGGAAAGAAATACAAGAAATGCCACGGGGCATGAAGACCCTCGACTGGCTGGAACGTTCGGACTTTCGGCGTCGCCTCAATCCGGCGACCTTCAGCCACCGCTGACCGCAAGGAATCCTCTCAATCATGGCACCAGACTCTTAGGGTCTGCGATAGAACGTCGCAAGCCGCTCGTCGTCCATGCCGATATCATGACCGCCCTAACAGGCTTATGCATAAGGGTTTGGTCTCGACGAGCGGAGGTGCGCTTCAGGCACAATTCCTCCTTACTTCACCTTGACTTAAAGGAGTTCCAGAGGCTAACCTATGCCCCTTTCATCACTCTAGAAAAATGGGTAGACCCTACCCATGATCTAGGGGTGTCGCTTTTTCCATTGATGACGGTCAATTGGAGCTTTCTGTGAACACAGGGCATCCAGAACTCGTCGCCGCCATTGCTGCTGAAATCGCTGCCTCGGGTGCGATTCCGTTCGTTCGCTTCATGGAGCTGGCCCTCTATCATCCCCAGTTCGGCTATTATATGCGCGCGCCGGAACAGACGAGTGAGCGAATCGGTTGGCGTGGCGATTTCTATACAAGTTCGGATGTCCATCCCATTCTTGGACAGGCCTTGGCCAAACAGGCCGCACAGATGGACCGGCTCCTCGGTCAACCGGATCCGTTTACGGTGACTGAAATGGGCCCCGGAAAAGGGTTGCTGACACGACACTTCTTGTCCGCATGCCGGCGGCACTTCGGTTCGTTGTTCGAACGCCTTCACTATGTCTTGATAGATCGAAGCCCGGCCATGCAGGCGTTGCAACGCCTGCATTTGACGTCTTGGCTGGATCGGCCGAATCTCCTTACGTGGGCGGATGATCTTGCGGATGTCGCCCCTGAAGAGGTGAATGGTCTCTTCCTGAGCAATGAGCTCATCGATTCATTTCCCGTCCACCGGATTCAAGTCACAGCCAAGGGAGCAGAAGAGCTCTGGGTGGACTATCACAACGGGCGGTTCGTTGAATGCCTACGTCCGCTGTCCTCTCAAACCTTAGCCGATCACGTGCGCCGAATGAGCGCCGATTGGCCTGATGGCTATCGGACCGAAATCAATCTTTATGCCTTGATCTGGATGAAAGAAGTGGCTCAGATCTTGAGCCGAGGGTTCGCACTGACCATTGATTACGGCCACGCAGCCCAGGACCTCTATCGACCCGACCGGAAGAGCGGCACATTCCTTTGCTATTCACGGCAATCCGTTAACGAGGAACCGTTCCTTCGCGTGGGGGAACAGGACATGACTGCGCATGTGGATTTCACAAGTCTGGCTCTTACCGGAGAAGCGCACGGTCTCCGGACGACCGGCTTTACTAATCAACTGAGTTTTCTGATGGGACTCGGCGTCGAACATATGATTGAGCAGCTGGAGCCTGACAGCCCTGAGTTCAAAGCCGCCGTTCACCTCCTTAGGCCGAACGGTATGGGAACCACGTTTAAGGTCCTTGTGCAGCATAAGGGAATCTTGAATCCCGAACTTGACGGGTTGAAGTACAAACCATTTTTTGGCTCTGCGCTCACGGCACAGTCGGCTGCGTGAGGGATAGGGCATGCTTGCATCCGTGAAACATCGCCCGCTGGGAACAAGGCTCTAACGGTTAGATTATGGGCAATACTACCGCTCCGGAAAGCTACATACCGATCCTCATCTTCATCGGTGTCGCCATTGCTCTGGGGACGGTGACGCTTCTCCTCGGCCGCTTTGTGCGCCCTGACCAACCCTATCGCGCAAAGTTGGCGCCGTATGAAAGCGGAAGTCCCCTGTTTCAGGATGCCCGCGTCCAGTTCCCGATCCGGTACTACATCATCGCCATGCTCTTCGTGATTTTCGATATCGAGATCGTCTTTATGTTTCCGTGGGCCGTTGCATTCAACAGCCTCGGGCTGGTTGGATTAGTCGAGATGACGATTTTCATTGCCATTCTGGTCGTGGGATTTTGGTACGCTTGGAAAAAGGGTGCGCTGGAGTGGGATTGAAGGGCGGTGGGCCGACCCTTCTTGCTCGCCCACCGCGCGCTCAAGATCGATTGGGAATAGATAACGGGCGGTGCTCGGTGGATGCGCGCAGTGAAGGCCAGCCCCACCGCCCTTCATCCGAGAAAGGGTGTGGAAACAAGTGAGTCTGTTGGAGCGACAGTTTGACGCGAATATTCTGACGACGAATCTGGATGCGGTCGTCAACTGGGCCAGGAAGTCCGCCCTCTGGCCCATGACGTTCGGCCTGGCTTGCTGCGCCATTGAAATGATCGCCAGCGTCTCCTCTCGCTATGACCTCGACCGCTTCGGCGCCGGCGTCTTTCGCGCATCCCCCCGGCAGTCGGATCTCATGATTGTCGCAGGAACGGTTTCACGAAAGATGGCCCCGGTCATTCGACGGATCTACGACCAGATGCCTGAACCTCGCTATGTGATCTGCATGGGATCTTGCGCGACATCGGGCAATCATTACAACAGCTATGCCGTCGTTCAAGGGGTGGATCAGATCGTTCCGGTCGACGTGTATGTTCCAGGTTGTCCACCCAGGCCGGAGGCATTATTGGATGGGCTCTTGAAATTACAAGACAAGATTCAACGCGAACGAGTCTTCGTGAAGTAGCGCCTGATCCTCTTTGACGGCTGAGAGAGCACTGGAAGACACACGAAGCTGATTTGAGAGATGGATGAGAGCTGATGATTGACGAACACATGCAATCTCTCACCGATACCTTGCTGAACACATTCCCGGATGCGGTGCTCTCCGTCGATCTCGATACGGTTCGATCAGAAGTCACCGTTCAGGTCGCCGCGTCGAAAATCTTGGAGGTCGCGCGTTTCTTGCACGATGATCCTGCCGCCTGTTTTGACCACATCACCGATATTTGTTCCGCCGACTATCCGGCCGATCAAGAACGGTTTGAAGTCATCTATCTCCTGTTGTCACTTCCTTACGGCGCGCGCATTCGCCTGAAAGCCAGGGTGACCGAAGAGAATCCCACCCTCGATTCAGTCACGGGTGTGTGGCGTGGAGCGACCTTCTTGGAGCGAGAAGTCTACGACATGATGGGGATCCGGTTCACAGGCCACCCGGACCTGCGGCGCATCCTTCTCCCGGAGGACTACGCTGAAGGCTACCCGCTGCGCAAGGATTTTCCGACTGAAGGTCGTGGGTGGCGCAGTCAGTTCGACTTTATCCCCAGGCTGGATGAACCGCCGGTCGAGCAGGTAGAAGGCGAGATTCCTGAAGAGGAAAAGAAACGGTTTCTTTCCGAACCATCCCCACCCTCCTCGAGCCGACGAGAGGAATTATTGTTGAATATGGGTCCGCAGCATCCAAGCACCCACGGAGTTGTGCGGGTCGTCCTTGAACTTGATGGGGAACGAATCATCAAAGCCACCCCGGACCTCGGCTATCTCCATCGAGGCGTTGAGAAACTGGCCGAAGGATTGGCCTACATGCAGATTATCCCACATACGGACAGGCTCGATTACGTCTGCGCAATGGCGAATAACTACGCCTATGTGCGGGCCGTCGAAAAGCTGCTCGGCGTCACCATACCTGAACGGGCCGAATATATCCGCACCATCGTGGCGGAGATGCAGCGCATCATCGGCCACCTCTTTTGGCTGGGCGCCCAGGCGTTGGACATCGGAGCGATGACCGTCTTCTTTTGGACGTTTCGGGAGCGAGAGATCTTGCTCGATATGTTTGAACGGTTGTGCGGCGCCAGATTGACTCTGAACTATTACCGGATCGGCGGTGTGGACAGCGACTTCACCCCAGAATTGGCGGATCGTCTTAAAGCGTTCTTGGAAACCTTTCCCGCAAAGGTCGATGAGTACGATTCTCTGCTGGCAAGCAATCGAATCTGGTTGGGACGGACCAAGCACGTCGCGGTGATCTCCGGCGAAGATGCGATCAATTTCGGCATGACCGGTCCCGCGTTGCGCGGATCCGGCGTCGCCTACGACGTGCGCAAACTCGAACCCTACGGGGTGTACCATAAAGTGGAGTGGGAAGTGCCGGTCGGAAAGAACGGCGATACCTACGATCGCTATTGGATCCGAGTCGAAGAGATGCGGCAGAGCGCACGAATCATCAAGCAATGCCTGGACCAGATGCCACCCGGACAGATCATTGCCGATGTGCCGCAATACATTCCGCCACCCAAGCAGCAAGTGATGCGGGATATGGAGAGTTTGATTCACCACTTCATCATCTTCACCCAGGGCTTCAAACCGCCGAAGGGTGAAACCTATTGCGCGACCGAAGCACCCAAGGGTGAATTGGGGTTCTTCATCATCAGCGACGGAAGTCCTCGACCCTATCGGCTGAAGATTCGATCTCCTTCCTTCATCCACATGGGGGCGTTCGACTACATGGCCCGTGGATACTTGATTTCCGACATCATCACGATTTTCGGCACGTACGATGTCGTGATGGGAGAATGTGATCGGTGACACATCAGAGGCGGAAAGGGAGTGCCGACAAACTGACATCCAGAACTTGTCATCCTGATCCTTGCATGCTCGTCGGCTCCAGGACTATGAAACCATGAAGTTATCCGAAAAATATCAGGACGAGAT
>JAHBWT010000035.1 GCA_019636815.1 Nitrospira sp. | reverse complement strand
GCATGGGCACCGACATCCGGCTCTTGATCGTGCGCTCAAGAGGCAACTCGACAAGATCGCCCACTCAACGTTTCTGGGTCTCTCCAATCCCCCGGCAATCGAGCTGGCGCGCGAACTGATTCGAATCGTGCCGAAGGGGCTCACACGCGTCTTCTATTCCGACAATGGCTCGACGGCGGTTGAAATCGCCCTCAAGATGGCCGTCCAATACTGGCAACAGCGCCATCCCGAGGCGGGGCCAAAGAACACATTTCTCCACCTGAAACTCGCCTATCATGGGGATACGATCGGAGCCGTCAGCGTCGGTAACATCGACGTCTTCCATTCACGTTTTAAGCCGCTGCTTTTTCCGACCTTAGAGGCGGAACCGCCCCATTGTTACCGTTGTCCGCTCCACCTCACCTCCCCCTCCTGCCGGATGGCCTGTATCGACCCGATCGAACAGATACTCAAGAACCGTCATCGCGACCTAGCTGGATTCATCATCGAACCGCTGATGCAAGCAGCCGCAGGTATGATTCCTCAACCCGCCGGTTACTTGAAACAAATCCGAGACCTCTGCACACAGTACGATGTTCTTTTGATTGCCGACGAAGTCGCCACCGGTTTTGGTCGTACCGGAAGAATGTTCGCCTGCGAACACGAGCACGTCACGCCTGATCTCATGGCCATCAGCAAGGGGCTGACAGGCGGGTACATGCCGCTGGCAGCAACCGTAACGACCGAGGAAATCTACCGCGGCTTCTTGGGGAGCTATGACGAGTTCAAGACCTTCTTCCACGGCCATAGTTTCACCGGCAATCCACTCGGTTGTGCCCTTTCGCTCGCCAATCTCAACGTATTCAAGAACGAGAAGACGTTGGTGAAGCTACAGCCCAAGATCAAGTTGCTGGCGCGACTCCTTCAGCCATTCCGGCGCCTGTCTCACGTGGGAGATATCCGTCAGAGCGGGTTTATGGCGGGGATCGAATTAGTTCGCGAGCGGGTAACGAAAGAGCCTTATCCACTTCGCGTCAAAGCTGGTCATCACGCGGCGGCTATCGCCCGAGTCAATGGGCTGATTCTAAGACCGATTGGGAATGTGCTCGTCTTCATGCCGCCGCTCTCGACAACCACCGAAGAATTGAAGAAAATGGTGGAAATCCTCAAGACATCCATAGAGACGCTGCACATCGACTGAATACCATCTCAATACCCCAACAAGAAACGCCCACCCACATGCGGACGTGTGATTTTTTCGTCAAACGACTCTCAACAGAGTCTCACTTCCTCGCCCACATCGATTACCAAGCATCGAGCCGCGTTCCCTTCCTGCAGGAAGATCTCCAAGAATCCGCCGCTGTTGATCAGAGCTGCGGGACTCTTGCCGTCCCCTTGACTGTAGCTCCCCACCAACTTGGTCACGATATGCGTTCCAATATGGATCTCGATCTTGGCGAGACCGATGGTCGCCTGAAATTCCCGGACCTGCTTCGCCGTGACATTTGAGATCAGATTGCCGAATCGATCGATGTACTCGATCCTTCCGATCAAAATTTGACCTTGCTGCTGAGGAGCCCACACCAGGCTCTTCATCGGATCGTCGATCACCGGTCCAAAAAATGAAGGCGGTTCCCCGTTCGCAAGCATGGCGGCGACCGGAGCGAACAGATCACGCCCGTCAAACGTAGCCCCTTCTGAAGGCAGTCGATATCGCGTCTCCTCGATCTGCCGAATCTTGACATCCTGCTCGTGTTCCAACACATGGCTGAGCAAGCCGTTGTCCGGCGCCAAAAAACAATAGCGTGACGTAGTGGCAAGGATCGCGCGCCTGGCGCTTCCGACACCGGGGTCCACCACGCAAACATAGATTGTTCCATCCGGGAAATGGCGGTAACACGACCCGAGCACATAACTCGCGTCATCGATCTGATGCGAAGGAATTTGGTGGGAGATATCGACGACCCTGGCACTGGGGTTAAGGGTCAAGATCACACCCTTCATGCTCGCGACGAACCAGTCGCGCTCGCCAAAATCTGTCAGAAGGGCAATGAGAGGGCGTGCCGCCGGCACGTCAGCATTCCTCGAATTTGATCTCCACGACCTCGTATTCGACCATCTTCACGGGAGTTTTGACTTCGACAAAGTCTCCGACTCGCTTGCCGATGAGCGCGCGCCCGACAGGCGACTGTACGGAAATCTTGTTAAACTTCATGTCGGCTTCGTCTTGACCGACCAGCATGTATTGCTTGTGAGCCTGTGATTCCTGCTCAACGACCGACACCGTCGCGCCAAAGACAACGGTATCACTCGTGCGTCCCGCGATTTCAACCACGCGCGCTTCCGCCAGTTTCGTCTCAAGCTCCGAGATCCGCGACTCGATAAATCCTTGGCGCTCTTTGGCCGCGTCATATTCGGCATTTTCGCTGAGATCTCCATGCGCTCTCGCCTCGGCGATCGCTTCAATCACTTTCGGCCGCTCGATCTTCCGCAGCCGATCCAACTCCGCTTTGAGTGCATCATAACCTTTCTTTGTAATCGGTGTGGGCATGTTCCAGGCTCCTGGACGGTTTAGGCCCGATGATACTCCTGCAAGGAACGAATCGATAGGGTTTTTTTCAGGATGGCTTCGATTCCCATCGCCGCAGCACGGGCCCCTCGCATGGTCGTAAAATAAGGAATGCCTCGATGCAGGGCCTCTCGCCTGATCGACAATGAATCGGCATGAGCCGAGGCGGTTCGCACCGTATTGACCACGAGCGCTACAGAGCCGTTCTTAATGTGATCCACGATGTGAGGCCTTCCTTCGGTCACCTTGTTGACGACCTCCACGGACAACCCGCGGTCACGCAAGTATCCTGCTGTTCCACTCGTTCCCAGAATGCGCATCCCCAGCCTGCTCAATATCTTCCCGACTTCAAGAGCCGCCGGACGATCGGTTTCTTTCACGCTGATGAATGCCGTCCCCATTGTGGGAAGACCTGCGCCGGCCCCCGCTTGCGATTTGGCAAACGCCCATCCAAAATCGCCGTCAATCCCCATCACTTCGCCGGTCGATTTCATCTCCGGTCCCAAAAGCACATCGACGCCGGGGAATTTATTGAACGGGAAGACGGCTTCCTTCACCGAGAAATGCTCCGGCAGGGGAGCGTCGGTGAAGCCGAGTTCCTCGAGAGTCTTCCCCATCATGACCTTCATAGCCAACTTTGCGAGCGGCACGCCGATCGCTTTACTGACGAACGGCACGGTTCGAGATCCGCGAGGATTCACCTCAAGTACGTAGATCGTCCGACCTTTCACGGCAAACTGTGCATTCATCAGGCCGACGACTCCAAGTTCCAAGGCCAGCATGCGCATTTGGCGTTCGATCTCGCCGACGATGGCCTTGTCCAAGGTGTATGGAGGAAGCGAGCAAGCCGAGTCGCCGGAATGCACACCCGCTTCTTCGATATGCTCCATGATCCCGGCCACAACCACGGTTTTTCCGTCGGAGATCGCATCCGCATCCACTTCGATCGCATCGGCCAAGTACTTGTCGATCAACACCGGATGTTTGGGCGACGCTTGCACGGCCGATTGCATATACTCCAACAAGCCGGACTCGTCATACACGATCTGCATCGAACGCCCGCCCAAGACGTACGACGGTCGGACCATGACCGGATAGCTGATTCTTCCCGCGATCTGTACGGATTCCTTAATCGATCGAGCCATTCCGCTTTCCGCCTGCCGCAATCCCAATTTCATCAGCAGCTCACGGAACCGTTCCCGATCTTCCGCCAAATCGATCGCATCCGGACTTGTCCCGAGAATCTTCACACCGGCCTTCGATAGCGGAAGAGCGAGTTTCAAGGGTGTCTGGCCGCCGAATTGCAACACCACCCCGAGCGGTTGCTCTCGATCAATAAGGTTGAGCACATCTTCTTGCGTGAGTGGCTCGAAATAGAGTCGATCCGACGTGTCATAATCCGTGCTCACGGTTTCAGGGTTACAGTTCACCATGATCGTGTCGATGCCATCATCGCGGAGCGCCATCGCGGCATGAACGCAGCAGTAGTCGAACTCGATTCCTTGCCCAATGCGATTCGGCCCCCCGCCGAGAATCACCACTTTTCTCCGATCTGAGGGCCTGGCTTCGCACTCTCGACCATATGTCGAATAGAGGTATGGAGTCTGAGCTTCGAACTCCGCGGCGCAGGTATCCACTCGCTTATAAGTCACCCCTCGGATCGGATGTTGCATGCGCGCTCTCGTGACCGCAGTCGCCTCGCACCCGAGCAAGTACGCAATCCGATCATCCGAAAAGCCAAGTTCCTTCGCATCCCAGAGGAGTTCACCGTTCAAAACCACTCCTGGATCGGCAGCATGGCCGACAAGGGTTCGTTCGAAATCAATCAACTGCCTCACTTGATCCAAAAACCACGGATCGATCTTGGTCGTAGCGAACAGCTCTTGGTCCGTCACTCCCAGTCGCATGGCATCGGCCAAGTACCACAGCCGTTCCGGAAGCGGGTTGCGAAGCAGACGGTCCAGTTTGCCGGCAGCCGCCTGTCGATCGAATTCGGCCGGCACGCCTCGATCAAGTCCACACCGAGACACCAATCCGTTCAGTTCCAATTCCAGAGACCGAATGGCTTTCTGCAGGGATTCCTTGAAGGTCCGTCCGATCGCCATCACTTCGCCGACCGACTTCATTTGCGTCGTCAAGGTCGGATCGGCTCCCTTGAACTTCTGGAACGCAAACCGAGGGATTTTGACCACCACATAGTCGATCGCCGGTTCAAACGAAGCCTTGGTGACACCGGTAATGTCATTGGTAATTTCATCCAATGTGTATCCGACGGCCAGCTTGGCGGCGATCTTTGCGATCGGAAATCCGGTCGCTTTCGACGCCAGCGCCGAACTTCGAGACACCCGAGGGTTCATCTCAATCACGACCATCTCACCGTTCGTCGGGTTCATGCCGAATTGAATGTTCGCGCCCCCCGTATCGACGCCGATCTCTCGGATGACGCGAAGAGCCGCGTCACGCATCCGTTGATACTCCTTGTCGGTCAACGTCATCGCCGGCGCGACGGTGATACTGTCTCCTGTATGCACGCCCATCGGATCGAAGTTTTCAATCGGACACACGATGACGACATTGTCCTTCAGGTCCCGCATGACCTCGAGTTCATACTCTTTCCACCCGATGACCGACTCCTCGATCAGCACTTGGCTGACCGGGCTCATCGCCAGCGCCCACTCGATCAGTTTCTCGAACTCCTCTCGGTTATACGCGATGTTCCCCCCGGTCCCTCCCATCGTAAAAGACGGTCGAATGATCGCAGGAAATCCAACCATCTCCAGAATAGACACGGCTTCCTGCCGACTGTGCGCCGTACCGCTCTTCGGAACTCGGAGACCGATTCGTTGCATTGCCTGCTTAAACGCTTCTCGATCCTCCGCCTTGTGAATGGCCTCCGCCGAGGCGCCGATCAGGGTCACGCCGTATTTCTCGATGACTCCTTGTCTCACCAACCCCATCGTGGTGTTCAGAGCCGTCTGGCCGCCCATGGTCGGAAGCAAGGCATCGGGGCGTTCACGGGCGATCACGCTTTCAACCACTTCGACGGTGATCGGCTCCACATAGGTCCGATCAGCCATCTCCGGATCGGTCATGATCGTAGCGGGGTTGCTGTTGATGAGAATCACCCGGTAGCCTTCCGCCTTGAGCGCCTTGCACGCCTGAGTTCCGGAGTAATCGAACTCGCAGGCTTGGCCGATGACGATGGGACCAGACCCGATCATGAGGATTGATTGAATGTCCGTTCGTTTTGGCATAGCGTCGTGATGGTCGGTTTAACTGGATGGAAGCATAGGCCCGATCAGCGGCTGATAGGGGGCTGGCACAGGCCCCTCTCCTCCCTGCGCCGCATGGTAGTGCTTCAAGGCTTCAGGGATCCAGGCTTCAATTTGGTTGATGCGCGCGATATCGGACGGGTGAGTGGAAAGAAACTCCGGGATATTATGCTGCGACCGAAAACAGACCTTGTCGATCATTTGCCTGGGACATCCGCTCATTCGCTCCCAAAATGGAACTGCCTCTCGAGGATCATAGCCGGCCTTCGCCATCAGTTTGAGCCCGATGTAGTCCGCTTCGGATTCCTGTTTTCTGCCAAACGGCAAGGAAACTCCCACTCCATACGCACTCATCGCAGCCATCGCGGCGTCCGGGCGGCCGACCGCGGCACCGGCTGCAAGCGCGCCGACTTGTCCGATCATTTCGAGGATGCTTCGGCTGTACCGCTCGGCTCCATGGCGTTGAAGCGCGTGCGCCACCTCATGTCCGATGACAGTCGCCAAGCCGTCTTCGTTCTTCGTCATTCTCAAGATCCCGGTAAAGACCGCCACCTTCCCACCCGGTAGCGCAAATGCATTGATAGTGCGGTCGTCCTTGATGATGGCGAACTCCCATTGATATTCAGGCTTGTTCGCGACCGCCGCAATACGTCTCCCGACACGATTGACCATCTCATTTAACTCAGGGTCGTCACTGACAGGTGCTTTACGCAGTAATTCACGGTAGGCACCGATACCCATCGCAATTTCTTTCTCCTCGGAGATGTAAATGAACTGGTCCCGTGCCGTGCCAGGCGCTCGCACACATCCCGTTAGAGTTGAAAGCAGTCCGCCGACGGCCGCCATACCGCAGAGGCCACACAACCCCACCATCCCGCGAACCGCGCGTTGCAGTACGGCTCGACGGTCGATGGAGGTTGAGAACAACGCCTCGATCTCTTGATCCGTCTCGTGCACCATCTCGCTTCTCTCGACCACAGCCGATCACTATATTATATACATTACCATTCATACGATCGGCACCTTTGCTACGGCATCCACAGATACATGAACTGCGGCGTCCCTCCTCTGACGAATAACGTCAGATCGAAGTCGGCAAGACCTGCCAATACACCGGGTGCCAAGAGCCGGGAATAGACGTTGTTAGAATATTCTCCGGGACGCTGGTACGTCACCACGCGGGCTTCGGTGAGCCCCGCTTTCTGTTTGGCCAACTCGACCGCGTCCTCAAGATAACCGATCTCATCGACTAAACCGGCTGCTTTCGCCTGTTCTCCCGTGTAGATTCGCCCATCAGCCAGTCGTTTGATTTGCTCTATCTGCAAGTTGGAACGGCCTTCTTGCACGATGGTCAAGAATCGTTGATAGAATGAATCGATGAGTCCTTGGAAGATGGCTCGTTCTTCCGTCGTCATGGTGCGAAACGGTGATCCCATGTCCTTACGGGGGCCGGATATGACCGCCGTCGCCTCTACGCCGATTTTTTCCAGCAACCCTTTGGCATTGACCGTGAGCATGATGACGCCGATACTGCCGGTGACGGAAGATGGGTGGGCAAGGACGGTATCCGCGGCGGTGGCGATATAGTATCCCCCCGATGTCCCGATATCCATGATGGACGCGATAATGGGGATTTTTCGAGCAGCTTTGAACATTTTGAGTTCATGATAAATAATGTCCGACGCCGTGACCGTTCCACCGGGCGTATTGATACGAAGAACGATCGCTTTGATATTCTCATCTTTTGACGCCCGAGTCAGCTGTTCCTTCACGCTGGCGATCATACTGGGCGAAGGCCGGAATCCTTCTTTTTCCTGAGAACTGATGACTCCGGAAATTTCGATCAGCAACACCTTTGCTTTGCCTGTCCCATCGACCTGCGCTTCTTGCAGAGGTCCGGGCCCGGGGAAAAGCGGAAAGTTGAAGGTGCAGCCGGACACCACAAGTCCGATCACGAACATGACGAAGCACTTACGCATGTTGTTTCTCCATGAGTCGCACGAATTCTTCAAACAAATAGGCGGCGTCGTGAGGCCCCGGTCTCGCCTCCGGATGGTACTGCACCGAAAAGACCGGATGATCCATGCACACCATGCCCTCAATCGAGTAATCATTCAAGCTGATATGCGTGAACGAGAGCGTTCCGTAGCGCGTGTCGACCACCGGTGGAGTCTTCGGCACTTCGCGAATAGGCCCCGGCCCATGCACGGCGAAGTTATGATTCTGCGACGTGATGGTAACTTTTCTCGTCCCGAGATCTATCACGGGATGGTTGGCCCCGTGGTGGCCGAATTTCAGTTTGTAGGTCTTGAGACCCAAGGCTAGGCAGAGAACCTGATGACCAAAACAAATGCCGAATATCGGAAAACGCCCAATCAGCTCCTCCACCGCCTTGACCGCATAGGGCACACCCTCCGGATCACCAGGACCGTTGGAAAGAAACACTCCGTCCGGTTGTAACGCGACGACCTCTGCGGCAGAGGTTGCGGCAGGCACAACGGTCACCTGACAACCGACATCCACCAACCGTCTCAATATATTCTGCTTGAGGCCAAAGTCATAGGCCACCACCCGCCACCGAGTCGATCTTCCATTAGATGGGCCCTTCGTGGATGACACCGGAATCCAATCGCCAGATCCTGTCGTCCATTCGTAGGAACGAGCACAGGTGACTTCCCTCGCCAGGTCTCGGCCAATAATGCCGGGCGCCTGCTTGGCTCGCCCAACGGCTCGCGCTCGATCCAAGTCAAGATGCGTAATGATGCCCTGTTGTGACCCGTGCTCGCGCAGGTGCCGTGTCAGAGCTCTCGTGTCGATTCCTTCGATCGCGACGACCTTGGCCTCCTCCAGCATCTCCTGAATCGTTCGCTGGCTTCGCCAATTGCTGACGAGGCGACTGGCTTCCAACACCACGAACCCCTCAGCCCACAACTTCCGCGACTCCATGTCTTCCGACGTCACACCGTAGTTGCCGATATGGGGGCACGTCATCGTAATGATTTGGCCCTTGTATGACGGATCAGTGAGAACCTCTTGATAGCCGGTCATAGCCGTATTAAAGACGACTTCGCCGACCGTTTCCCCCTCATAGCCAAGGGCGCGACCTTCAAATACCGTCCCGTCTGCCAGTGCCAACAACGCCTTTTTCACAGTTCTCGTCCATTCTGATCAAGCGACCGTTTCGCCTTGATCCCGATAAGAATCAGCCCCAAAAAAAGGTTGACCATATACAGCGACCTGATCGGCATCACGACGCGAAAAAAACTTTCCAAGGCCGCCTTTTTCGCCGCCTCATCCTTCGTTGCAAACGCCTGTGCTTGCAACGCCGCGGCGTTCGGGTGAAGAACCGCGATAATGAGTCCGGCGATCAGCACCATGACGGCAAGCACGATCATCTCGGTACGTCCGACCGCTATCCCCGGATCCCCGCTCCACCAACGAAACCACGCTGCCGCACCGAGAACCACGCCCGCACCCGTGACAAAACGTTGATACCCCTCGAATGCCTTGGTCAAGAACATTCCTCCGGAATCTTGTCCTCCGAATGTGTTGAACACGGCCGGAATCACCGCTCCGCTGAGCACGATCATTCCCCCAACCCATATCGCAAGCGCCACCCATTCCAGCGTCAGACAGCCGACCTTTCCCCAACGAGGCACGCGTCGCACGACACTACCGTTCCGTGACACCGGTCTCAAACACCACGCGACCATCTACAATGGTGACGTTCACCCGCCCTTTGACCTTCCACCCGGCAAACGGTGTATTGCGGCTCTTGGACCGAAACTTCGTCGGATCGACTTCCCATTGTTCCTGCTGATCAACGATGACCACATCGGCATCCGCGCCGACCGCCAGTGTACCTTTGTCGAGTCCGAACGCCATCGCCGGTGCCGACGTCAGCTTCTGCACCGCTTGTTCCAGTGACAGCACGCCTTCCTCCACCAATCCCAACGTCAACGGAAGTGCCGTCTCAAGCCCGACGATTCCAAATGGGGCTTCCGTAAAGTCTTGTTGCTTCTCCTGTGTGGCATGTGGAGCATGGTCCGTCGCGATCACATCGATCGTGCCGTCTCGCAGCCCGTCCTTGATCGCTTGGACATCGGCCCACGTGCGTAACGGAGGATTCATTTTGGCGTGAGTATTGTACCCGCGCACCAATTCTTCCGTCAGCATGAAGTGATGCGGGCAGGCTTCGGCCGTGACATGAATCCCGCGGCGTTTCGCCTCACCGACCATCCGAACCGACCCGGCCGTGCTGATATGTGCCAGATGAAGCCGGGCTCCAGTCAGCTCAGAGAGCGAGAGATTGCGCGCGACCATGACGTCCTCGGCGGCCGCCGGAATACCCGGTAATCCGAGCTCGGTCGAAATCAACCCTTCGTTCATGCAGCCGCCTTCCGCCAGATGCAGGTCCTCGCAATGGTCGACGACCGTGAGACCGAAGGCCAGCGCATACTCCATCGCTCGCCGCATCACCAAACTGTTCATCACCGGTTTCCCGTCATCGGAGATCGCCACACAACCGGATCGCCGCAAGTCACCGATCTCCGCCAACTCCTTCCCTTCCGACCCCTTCGTGATGGCACCGATCGGCAAGACGTTTGCCAGCCCAGCCAGTCGAGAACGTTCCAGTATGAACTCGGTGACCGCCTGGTTGTCATTGACCGGATTCGTATTGGGCATGCAACAGACCGTCGTAAACCCGCCGGCGACCGCCGCAGCACTGCCGCTCTGAATCGTCTCTTTGTACTCGAATCCCGGCTCACGGAAGTGAACGTGCAAGTCTACCAACCCCGGCATCACCAGCTTCCCACGTGCGGAAATAGTGCGGCTCCCAACCGGTGCGGAAAGATTTTGGCCCAGCGCGGCGATTTTTCCGTTCTCGATCAGCACGTCCGCCGGTCCAACGAATCTGCCCGGGTCAATGACATAGCCATCTTTAATGAGAATCGGCACCGAAAGCTCCTCTCTGACAGGCATCCATCATCCGCTAGTTTGCTCCGGACATGAGGTACAGAATACCCATCCGCACAGCAACACCGTTCGCCACTTGGTCGAGAATGACCGAGGACAGACTATCGGCCACATCCGGCGCAATTTCGACTCCTCGATTGATCGGCCCCGGATGCATGACGATCACACCGGCATCCGCAAGCCGCACTCGTTCAGACGTCAAGCCGTAGAGCCGCGAATATTCCCGGATGGTCGGAAACAGCGCGCGCCCCTGACGCTCCAATTGCAGCCGGAGCATCATAATGACATTCACGTCACGTAGGCCTTCATTCATATCGTGGTACACCTTCGGCCCCAGTCTTTCCACTCCCCACGGCATCATCGTCGGGGGTCCGACCAGACGCACGTCAGCACCAAGCTTGACCAGTGCATAAATGTTCGAGCGAGCGACACGACTATGCGACACGTCTCCGACAATCGCCACACGCAATCCCTGAAAATTCATCCCTCGCTGCCGAATCGTATAGAGATCGAGCAAGGCCTGCGTCGGATGCTCGTGCCATCCATCGCCGGCATTGATGACAGACGACTTGACCCCGTGTGCGAGCGTTTCGGCAGCGCCGGCGGACGAGTGGCGCAGGACAATAATGTCGGCCTGCATGGCTTCGATGTTCCGGGCCGTGTCAAGCAACGTCTCTCCCTTCACCACGCTGCTGGAGGACGGCGCAAAGTTGATCACGTCGGCACTCAGCCGCTTGGCCGCCAGCTCAAAGGAGGTGCGGGTTCTGGTGCTCGGCTCAAAGAAGAGATTCACGACCGTCTTGCCCCTGAGCGCCGGGACCTTCTTGATTTCTCGTCCTGTCACCTCCTTGAACGAATCGGCCGTTTCTAAGATGAGAGTGATCTCATCTGCCGACAGAGAGGCGAGACTCAAGAGATCTTTGCGTTTGAGACTCATATGTTCCTCAGCATCACGCCTACGTGTATCGCGGCAGGATGCTCAAAATGGCCGTTCAACAAGGCCGCAGGGAAGCCAACGACTGAGGCGTACTTTCAGAAGTACGTCGCAGGGAGGCGGCAACCGAGAACGCAGTTGACGGACATTTTCAGCTTCCTGACTTCAAGATGACCACCCGGTCATCATCCCCGTTCTCTTCCAATAACACCTGCACCTGCTCATCATGAGAAGTCGGAAGGTTTTTCCCGATATAGTTTGCCTTAATCGGCAACTGACGATGCCCGCGATCGACCAACACTGCCAGCTGAATCTCCTCGGGTCGTCCAAAATCCATAAGACTGTCCATGGCGGCGCGAATCGTTCTGCCGGTAAACAGGACGTCGTCCACGAGCACGACCACTTTATTCGTCATGTCGAACGGCACGGAGGTTTTCCTCAGGAGCGGTTGATCCTTCCGTAAGGCCAGATCATCCCGGTACAGGGTGATATCCAGTTCACCGATAGGAACCTGCGCCCCCTCAATACTTTGGATCCGCTTCACGAGCCGATGCGCCAGATGCACGCCTCCCGTCCGTATACCGACCAACGTCAGATCTTTCACGCCTTTATTTCGCTCCAGAATCTCATGGGCAATGCGCACCATGGCGCGGGAGATGTCTCCCGCATCCATGATCACCTTTTCATCCTTCCGCTCGGCTGACTTGTTCGAATGAGACGTCATGTCGAAAACCACCGCGATATTTGATTCACCTCGGACTCTGAACATAAAAAAACCTCCTCACCGGGTTGTAGTGAGAAGGTCAAACTAGAGGCACCGGCACAGGCCAGGCAGTGATTCATGATTTGCTCCTTGCTCACCTCACTGGATGAGCATTAAAGGTTTCGCCATCCTACTGAACCACCCTCTTTCTGTCAAGCGACCGAATACACACATACGGTCTAACGGCCCAGCGGATCACCGGCAGGCACGGAGCAACCGGCGGTTGTGCAGCGATTGTCCAGTGCAGCTGCTGGTTCGGGACGCGCGTTGCGTCCCCCGAACGCGATTCATAAGCCCCTGGCGAGGCGCGAAGCGATTTGCCAGTCGGGCACGCAATGCGTGCGAATTTGATGAATTTGTTGGGCAGGTTACGCAAGCAGCGAATCATGCGCTTTTGCGAATTCCCCGGCCGCATGACCAAGAGTGCCCATGGTGTTGATGGCCAGACTTTGACTCGCGCAATAGTGAATGAAGCGCTGAGTAATGTCTTAACCATCTTTTGCGCTGACGCGGTTCAGTTTCACCGGACTTTCGTCACAGTCTCCAGCAACAATGGAATTTACATTCAACACGGCTTCTGCCATGTGACTCTCCTATTCCGTCATTCCTACGCCCAACGACCCGCATCATCTGTCGGCGGAAGCGGGCGAAGCCCGCTGTAGCCGGTCAGGTGCATGCGGAGGTTATGCGTCAGCCAGGGCAAGGCGGCCTCCATTGCTCTCCATCCTGCGAAGAAGTTCGTGAACTCGGGAGATCTCCTGCGCAAGCGGTTCGATCTCGTAGCGATTACCGAGTAGCTCAAACACTCCGGTGTCAATGAAGTACCCCCGAAATAGATGTATCGGTATGTCCCCTCTATCACTGGACGGGCCCACGTACTCGGGGAGAATGTTGCCAACTATCCCTCTCTCCAAATAGACGTCGAGCTGTTCGTCAAAGTGCTCGATTGCGTTCCGTAGATTCCGAGAGCGCAATGGATTGTCATCTGACATGGCAAATGCCCGTCGTAGGCACGCGCCACGCCATTCATGTGCAGGTCGCGCCGGCCAGAAGTATCGTGAAAGTGCCGCCGACTGCACGACAAGATTCTGGAGCTCGCCCAATAGATGAAAGACGGGAAGAGCCGCGACGGGATCCTCCGGACTATTCTCGGCGACGGCATGCAACACCGCGTTTACCTGAGTGACGGACGTAGCGGCGGACCGAGCATTGAAAAGCATGCTGCGAATGTAAAAGGCTTCGTAGATTGGCCAAATGTTTCTTTCTTCGGCTTCGTCCATTGAACCAGTCACCTCATCTATACGAGACGCATAATTATGTTTAGGCCGATCCATATAAGAACCGGATCTGGCTATTTCTGTCCGTCTAACATGCCATCAAATTTTCTAAAAATATCAGCATTATCATCTCCTTTTCAATAGGTTATGCCACGCCGGTCAGTTATGACGGGTTTTTATGCGGATCAGCATAGCACACCTTCCTCAAATGGACTCACATTCCATCCAGCGGACTGCGAATACCCGCCGGTCGTCGATACAGCTCCTGGACGGTTCGAATGTCAGACCCACTTTGAAGCAGATGCGTGGCGAAGGAATGCCGGAATGTGTGGCACGTGGCTCGTTTCGCGAGACCGGCCATTATCACGGACTCTCTGACCCTTTCTGCACAAGGGATTCGTCAACATGATGGAGACTTTGTTCCTGAATCCGCACATTGCACCGGCGGTGCTCTTGGGGAAAGACCCATTCCCAACGCCAGTTCTGCGGGGCGTTGGAAAGTGAGGGAGATTGAAGGATGTCCGTTCAATCTACTCAGGCGCCGAAAGAGCATCTTGCGCAACGTGACCGGTCTGTGATTTCTCCACGATATTGTGCTGAATTTCTTTAGCGATGACGAGCGCCAACTGGTCGGCGGAAAGCGCGCCCATCGGGAGCTTCTTCGTGTCCGTATAAAATGGATCATCCGGAGCCGCGATACGATGGAGGTTGATCAGAATCGCCGCCGGTTGGATCAGTCTGGCTGGGTGCCCGACCATCACCGTCTTATCCTCCGGCAGCACTCGAGTCCTAGTCGCCCAGTCGCGCTGCTCGATGTTCACGAATGCCACATTCCAGATCGCTCCATTCAGGAGGCTCGTCACAGCAAGCGGAGTATGTTCCAGAAATACCGGCTCTGTCACGATTTTCTGCAAGGCTTCTCGAACCCGAATATCGTAAAACTTCGTCGTGGAATCCGGCTGACTTGGCGTAACTAGGACCGTACTACCGGCTTCGTAGTACGACTGCCCATCCAAACTCCGTAGATCATCGATCGTCCACAGATAGGTCTCGAAGAGCTGTTGAAGTATCTGTACACGCTCCTCGCTGAGGAGAGATCGAATGTCTTTACCGACCTTGATCGGAGCGTTCCGGAGATCTCTCTGGACAGAGATCGTCCCGGTCTTGTGACCGGTCTCCGCCTTGCTGACGACCCATTGAAACTCTCGCGCCAACACCGGTGCGAATCGGTCAACCCGTCCAAGGTACCCTTTCTCTTTCATAGATGATGCACTGATCAGTAACCTGACCCGACCGGGATCCATCGTCCGAACCGTCAGGAAGGGGAAAGACTTCCCCTCATGGTTGCGCACGCCCGGTTGAATGATGACGCGATCAAGGAGTCCTTTACGTACCGCTTCATCAAACCGAGGGTAGTTCTGGCGGTGTTGATTCAGGTAGGAAAAGGTATCACGTACGGTCTGAAAAGCCGCGTTCGCCTCAGTCTCATCAAGGCCCTCACCAACCGGGACTTCCGTTCCTCGATCGACAAACACTCGGAACGAGAGGCCTGGAATCTGATGGCCGATTTCTGAGGAATGACGAAACTCAACTCGAGCTCCTCCGCTTGGATGTTCTTGAGCCGCATGCGCACCACACGAGATGCCAATCGCTCCCACGACAAGAGGCACGACTTGTACACTCCTCCGGATAACGATACCAACTTTCGAGGCCCACCGACCTGGGTCGCAGCTATTCAAAAACACTTTTATCCTGAAATCCTTCATCCTGGTAGATTATTGGTGCATGTTGGCACCGTCAACGCTGGATGGCCAGGAGAACGATCTAAGGTGCCAGCACGTCCAAATGACCAGCTGTTCCGGAGTGATTCGAGCCTCTGACTAGTGATTTGAAATGGTCCTGGGCGCCTGCAGACGAGCGATGCTGTCCGACCAGAGTGTGGCTGGATCTTTGTCGAAGATATCAAACGAGTGCTTCGGCAGGACGCCCCATGCTCCTTCTAGCATCTCATGTTCGAGTTGCCCAGGAGCCCATCCCGCAAAGCCAGCAAAGGCACGGAACGTTTCGGTTGGCTTGGGCTGAGTGATGATGCGTTCCAGAACTCTGGGAGTGCCCACATAAATCCGGCTAAAGATTAACCGCGCATCGGGATAGGGTCCCTCAAGCCGGAAGAGCAAAACCATTTGAGTTCGCCCAACCGGCCCTCCAGCAAATAATCGATGGGTTGTCCTCTTCAGCATGGGGAGATCCTGGAGCACATCGGAGAGAAGCACATCCGTGGGTCGATTCAGAATGAGCCCGACCGTCCCTCCTCTCCCGTGTTCAATGATGAGTAAAACGCTTTGATGGAAATTGGGATCATCCAATGAGGGGCTTGCGACCAGAAGCACACCCTTCTCAAGTGATGATGGTGAAAACTCATGCTGAGCGGGAGTCGGCCTGGCAACCAATAGAACCCAGAGCCCTACCAGGAAGACCTTGCCTAGCCATCTTTTCGTAGCCACAAGAGGCAGGTTGTCACCTCGTTCAGATAACCACAGATATCTCTTCTCTCTGGTGAATGCAATAGGCCCATATAAACCATGAAGGTAGTGGCCGACACCAATCAGGTTGACCATCTTCCATTCGATCTATGCTAGAGTGTTTTCCGTGGTTGTTGGTTGAATGTGGCATGCCACGACAACCCTGTCGGCTGGTTGAGTTGGAAAGGAGACGTCATTATGAAGGCCTATCGGCGAGGACTTGGAGGGGTAGCCATAACAGCTTTGTGTGCCCTACCAGGCTGCATCGACCCACCGGTCTCCCCCTACGTAGACGTACGGGACACTGTGACGAGGATCGATGAGTTGCGGCCGGCGGCAGAGCAAGGGAGCGCCGAGGAGCAGTACAACCTTGGCCTGCAATATGAGAAAGCCCTGCCACGGGACCATAGAGAAGCCGTCCGGTGGTACCGCATGGCCGCGATGCAACGACACGCAGGAGCGTTCTACAGACTCTGTGTTTTGTCGGATTTAGGTCGTGGCATACCCCAGGACTATCAAGAAGCCCTCCGGTGGTGTCGCCTGGCCGCAGATCAGAGGCATGGGGCGGCAATGTTTCTCATTGCAACATACCATGAAAAAGCCCGAGGCATTCCCAAGGACATCGTTCAGGCCTACCAGTGGTACAACCTGGCGGCAGCTAATGGGCATGAAGATGGAGCCAAATGGCGCGATCGCCTAGCTCGTGATATGACTCCAACTCAAATCGCCAAGGCCCAATTTCTTGCGCGGAACTGGACGCCGAAGACCGAAGAGTCATGGCATGGGGACGAGGATCCCTGATTCTTCCCAGACTGCCTGCGTCGACTCATCCTGAAGCGACTCAGCCGCACAAGTGATTCGACCATCGCTCACTGCCCAGATTTGTTCATTAGGGCTCTTTCTAGCCTACGGGTCCGTGCCTCGACTTAGTTCTTGAACTCACTCCCCACTGCTGAGTAGGATAATCGCCCAGCAGGGCTCAACCTCATTCACATCGAGAAAAATGGTTCAGTGGCAGCTACCCTCCATGTCTGTTGTTCTCATAGGACTAGCTGTGGTGTTGTCGCTCCCCGTGGGCTGTACAACTCCTCCCCTTCCACACCCTCCCCAACCACTCATTGGCGGACAAGAGGCGAGTGAAATTCTTAAACGCGCCGAAGCCGGTGACCCCGGTGCTCAGAACCAATTGGGCGTATTCTATAGCGAAGGGCGGGGTGTGCCTCAAAACTACCTTGAAGCAAAGGATTGGTTTAAAAAAGCGGCTGACCAGGGGCATGCAGATGCCCAAGTCAACCTCGGTACGCTGTATTCCCTAGGCCAGGGAGCGACCTTCAGCGACCAGATGGCCTTATTTTGGTTTCAAAAGGCCGCTGAACAACGAAATGCGTTAGCTTTTGCAAAACTCGGGATGATGCATGAACGTGGACGCGGGGTGCCGCAGAGTCTCGTTGACGCGCACATGTGGTACAACCTCTCCGCGGCCTACGGAGAGAAACGGGCTGCCGAATCTCGTAATGCGGTTGCGATACGTATGACCAGCGCTCAGATCGACGAAGCGGAAGAACGAGCCAAGAAATGGAATCCCAAACAGCGATAATATCCAGCGACACCATGGACGATGACCGGAACCTCACTCAATAGACTCAGAAGATACCCGCTTGTTTCTGAAGCCAGCGCACGTATTTCACGATCTGATCTACATCCTCAGGCTTCACGGCATCGATCTTCGGCATGTCACCGAACTGCCAATGGTGGGCCTTGACCCCCTTGGCGGCGGCTTGCTGAAACGCCGCATCGCCATGGTGATTCGGCTCATAGACCTTGTGAACAAACGGTGGGCCTTGATTGGTTCCAACTCCGCCGATACCGTGGCATGTTGAACAGTTGGCATTGAATTTCTGTTCGCCGTCACGCAGCTCGGCTGGAGCCGAAGCCACCGTTCCGGTCGCCGCTGGTTCTACCCCGCTCTGGCTACATGCTTGTGTCGCACCAAGCACCAGGACAAGGGAGCTCACCCACAGTATTTGCGATGGCTTCCTAGGACGCGACCACACCTTCAATTCGCTCATTTGATTAAAATACCGCATACTGGATCGGATCTACAACTCCTGCTTCCGCAAATCCTCGTTTTCGAATCAGACAACTGTCACAGTGGCCACAGGCCACCGGCCCGACCGGATCATAACAGCTATGCGTGAGATGTAAGGGAGCCTTCAGAGCCAAGCCCAGACGGATGATGTCCGCCTTGGACAACTGAAGCAGCGGTGCCCTTATCTCGATATGTCGGCGTGTCATCCCTGCTTTCGTTCCGACTCGAAGCACAGCCTCCACAGCCTTGATGAACTCTGGGCGACAATCAGGGTATCCGGAATAGTCGACCACGTTCGCGCCGAAATAAATGGCCGAGGCACCCAACACTTCCGCTTGAGCCGCTGCCAGTGACAAAAAAATCAGGTTTCGACCTGGCACATAGGTATTCGGAACTTCCTGGCTCCGTTCGGATTCACTCCGATCTTTCGGCACCGGCAGTGTGCCGGTGAGGGCCGACCCACCGATGGCCCGTAAATCGACATTCATTACGATATGCCGCTCAGCGCCCAGCACTTCCGCGACTTGCTTGGCGCATTGCACCTCTACCACATGCCTCTGCTGGTAATTGATAGTCAGAAGAGAGAGTATGTGCCCATCCCGCCGAGCAACAGCCGCCGCAACAGTGGAATCCAGACCTCCACTGGCAAGCACGACCGCTCGTTCAGAAATTTGCCCATCCATGCAGGAGAGGAGATGCTGCAGAGTCCTGTGAGGTAAAAATCCTTGATACTAGTCGCGATCTTCTTCTCGTTCGATTTTTTCCAACAACTCGGCACGAGATTGACACTCCACGCAGAGCTTGGCGAAGGGAACCGCTTGGAGTCGCCTTTCGCTGATTTCGACTCCACACTCGGCACAAATGCCATAGGTGCCTTCGTGTAGTCGCGTGAGAGCTTCATCGATCGACTGTCGCCGACGGTTGCGCATTTCCATCAACGAGATGCCTAGCTCACGCTCCAGGTCCATCAGCGCCTGATCGCCGACATCGCGTGCCGATTCAAGACGGCGTTGTTGATCTTCAGTGAGGGACTGTCCGAGACTCTCTTCAATTTCCTTGATGATCTCCTGACGTTTCCCAAGCAGCATCTTATGGAGCACTTCCTGCCGTTGTTCCCGTGCTTCTCGTTCTTTTGGAGTTTCCTTTGGTCTCACGAGTGTTTCCGCTTCCATCTCTGGGGCGGTCTTCATGGCTGTCGCTGCACCCGCAGTGATCGGCTCCACCTTCTTGATGGCGGGCGCCGCCGACTTTGATTTTGCCTCAGCCTTTTTCTTGCCCTGCGTTTTGGTTGCCATAGTAATGTACGCTCCGAAGATACATGGTTGAGGAGGGTCAAAAAGATCGGCTTCTATATCACGGCCTCTCCACCGAGAACAAGGGCCGAATGGGAAACCAGCCGAACCACTTAGGGATACGTGATCGTTGAATGAACGTCATATCCGACAAGCTTCTCGCGTCCATTCAAACTTTTCAGTTCAACAAGAAAGTCGAGCCCAACGATCGTACCGCCCAGTTGACGAACAAGGTTGACGGTCGCTTCAGCTGTTCCTCCGGTAGCAAGCAGATCGTCGACAATCAACACAGGTTCTCCAATTTCGATCGCATCGCGATGCACGGCAAGGCTGTTGTTACCATATTCGAGGCTATATTTCACTTCATAACAATC
Source organism: Nitrospira sp. (assembly GCA_019636815.1). Taxonomy (GTDB): domain Bacteria; phylum Nitrospirota; class Nitrospiria; order Nitrospirales; family Nitrospiraceae; genus Nitrospira_D. The sequence continues at coordinate 19,946 of JAHBWT010000035.1, read as the reverse complement.
GGCGGGCAGTTTGCCAGGCTTACGAACCGGAACGAACCCGGCTCCCAGCCTCACCGCAAGAATGCCTCCAAAAATAAAACCTCTGGACTCAATCCCTACAACCTTTGTGATTCCCCGATCGCGATAGCGAGTCGTCAGTTGGTCGGCAAGGCTTTGAACGGCTGTGGGGTTCTTCAATAAAGTGGTAATGTCATAAAACAGAATGCCAGGCTTTGGAAAGTCCGGCACTTCGCGAATGAGTGCTTGATAGTTGACGGTGGTCACGAGAACTAGAGCAGATCCGCTTGTGTCATCGTTTTTCGCTCGATGGTATTTCGAAGCCGAACCAACGCCGCCATTTCGATCTGCCGAACTCGTTCTCGAGTTAATCCCATAGTACGGCCGATCTCTTCCAGCGTCTTGGCTTCGTCTCCATCCAGTCCGAACCGAGATACAATAACAGTTTGCTCTTTCTCAGGCAACTCCCTCACCCACTTCACGAGCTCCGCCCGTCTTCGCACTCCATCAGCCGTCTGGTCTGGCGAGAGTCCAGATGGATCTTCGATCACATCGCGCAGAAAGGTATCGGTATGGTCGCTGAGCGGACTGTCAAGCGAACAGGTGGTGCGCACCAACTGTTTCAAGTCTAAGACTTCTTCTTCAGAGGTCTTCATTTTGGCAGCAACTTCCGCTGCTCTTGGTTCCCGTCCAAGCTCCTGAACTAATTGTTCGACTCGATTGAGATACCGATTGAGACGCTCTACGACATGCACCGGCAGGCGTACCAGCTTCCCCTGGTTGATAATGGCCCGTTCGATGTACTGTCGAATCCACCAGGACGCATACGTACTGAACCGGAACCCCCGTTTGTAATTGAACTTTTCGACCGCCTTGATCAAGCCCAGATTTCCTTCCTCCACGATGTCGGAAAACGGAAACCCTCGATGCATGTACCGTTTCCCAATGCTGATCACGAGCCGTAGGTTGGATTCGATCATCTGCTGGCGGGCTTGCTCATCCCCTGCCATCACCCGCTTCCCAAGCTGCTGCTCTTGCTTGAACGTCAGCAGAGTCGATCGACGAACCTCACGAAGATAACTTTTTAACGTATCAAGGCCTTCTGATCGGTTTGTTTCGCGCTCTCCCCCGTCCGAAGCATAGCTGGGCTCTGAACCTCCCATGTCGTCGACAGTATGCTTCCGAGCCTCGCTCACATCGGATCCTTCGCCATGCTGCCGACTCATGGTTTCCTGTTCCCTAGTACCAAATGCTGAAGGTTGAATATCGCCCGTCCGCCTGACTCCACTCCATATCGATCCGTGTGACTCTCCCGGCGGGAGGACCGATCTTCAGTTTCTGCATGAAGGTTTCGATGATCGTTTTCCTGCCTTCAACTTCCAATTCCACTCGACCATCATTGAGATTGCGAACGCCTCCCACGAGATCGAGGGTGGACGCGATCCGTGCAGAAAACGCACGAAAGCCTACACCCTGCACATGCCCTGACACAACGACATGCGCTCGAACCTGCTGCTCATCGGCCGATTTGGTCATGTCGCTTACCAAACTCATGAAACCCCGACAGCCGCCAATCGTTTTGTTCAGCGGATATTCTCATACCTCTTCGGATGCGTCACGTGTTTTGCACTTTCTGCACGATGACCTTCCCATCATCACATTAAGCATTGCCCCTGCATCTATAGGCAGGTGGACGGATAGGAGACGTCGATACTAATGATGTTGGGTGACAGAAACGATTCGTAGAGCAGAGTGCTCAGACCATGTTTGGGTTGACGGCCACAGCACGACAATCGACGATGATCCAGCGACACGAGCAAGCTTGGTATGGTCGGGGCGAGAGGATTTGAACCTCCGACCCCTGCGTCCCGAACGCAGTGCGCTACCGGGCTGCGCTACGCCCCGACAAGACCGAGCAAAAAATGCAGGGTGTGATTGTCTTACAACAGAGGGGTAAAAGGCAACCCGTGTGCGTCCGCTACCCCGCGGCACGTCACTTGTCCATCTTTCAGATTGATCCCTTTCGCGAACCCAGGGTCTGAGTGAACCGCTCGGTCGACGCCATCCGATGCAAGGCGGAGCAGATACGGCAACGTCGCATTAGTGAGGGCATAGGTGGAGGTGCGAGCAACGATTCCAGGCATGTTGGCCACACAATAGTGGATCACCCCATCAACGACATACACGGGATCGGAGTGGGTCGTCGGATGGGTCGTCTCAACGCAGCCACCCTGATCCACGGAAACATCCACGATTACCGAACCGGGCTTCATTCGTGACACCAGCGAGCGCGACACGAGCTTGGGCGCTTTCGTTCCTGGAACGAGCACGGCGCCAATGACAAGATCGGCCGTGGCCACAGTCTCTTCAATGACCGCGGAAGTCGCCGCACGCGTGACGATCCGGCCCTGATATTGATCATCGAGAACGCGCAGTTGCTCAATGTCTAGATTGACGACGGTCACCCGCGCCCCCAAACCCACGGCCATACGAATAGCCGACGAGCCCACCGCTCCAGCTCCAAGAATAACGACATGGCCCGGCTCGACACCAGGAACCCCTCCCAGTAACACACCGCGCCCGCCATATAATTTTTCTAGATATTGCGCGCCGATCTGAACAGACATTCGTCCTGCGATCTCGCTCATCGGTTTGAGCATCGGAAGACTTCCGTCCTTCGCCTCCGTTGTTTCGTAGGCAATCGCCGTGATGCCGCTGCTCAGAAGTGCCTTTGTCACATCGGGTAATGCGGCAAGATGAAGGTAGGTAAATAAGGTCTGTCCACGACGGAAGAGTGGACATTCGGAGAGCAGCGGTTCCTTGACCTTCACGATCATGTCCGCTTTTTCGAAGATCTCGTTTTTTGAACGAATGAGACTTGCACCCGATTTCTGGTACTCGTCATCGCCAAAACCGCTGCCGTCGCCGGCAGAGGATTCCACCAAGACCTCGTGTCCACTTTGACACAGTATCGCCGTAGCCTCGGGCGTGAGACCGACGCGATATTCATGATCTTTGATTTCTTTTGGTATACCAATGATCATTAGAGACGCTCCTCCCTCCCGTTGACTCATCTCGTCACCTGCCAGATAATTATACCTATCCCCAAAAACCAAGCGATAGACCTTCCGAGATCTGTCCGGACCGTGGACAGTCCAGAAATTCCTGTTGTAAGATGGAGCTTCAAACGTTCGTGACGAAGATAGGGATGGATTCTTGTAATGAAACGTGTCACGCATGTGGGGCATCGTGTACCCCCACTCTTAGAGGCTGTCATTGGGTAAGGATTTCTTCAGTCGCCCGTACGATCGTCTGTCACCGCAGTCGGATCATAATCACAATGGTATTGCACCTCCTGAATGACTCGAAGTCCGCCTACTCATGGAACGACTCAATACACTCGCCATGCCTGTCTAACGAGACTGCCTGATGCCGGCCTTTCAACGACACATCTTTATCTGTACCAACCAGCGCCCTAAGGACGACCCACGGGGCTGTTGTGCGAACTTGGGGGCAGAAAAACTTCATGCCCATTTCAAGAATGAAACCAAACGACTCAATCTCAAGGGCCTGGTCCGCGCCAATAAGGCCGGTTGTCTGGATCATTGTGACCTCGGTCCCAGTGTAGTGGTCTACCCCGAAGGAGTCTGGTATTGGGTTGGCACAGAGTCTGATGTCACCGAGATCATGGAACGGCATGTCATGAAGGGCGAAATCGTCACCCGGTTACTCATGCCCGACCATCCAGCCCCAGAACAATTGGCGCCACTCAGGAAGCCCTAAGGCTCCCCACTCTATCTCCATGCCAACCGAAGACAAATGGAAGGCCAACATGGAAAAAGTAGCCTTCGCTCAACAGTTTCCCGGCTTGGTGCTGAACTGGCACGCTTGTGAAGGCAAGACGATCCGTTCCGTCCTTCCATTGACGGGTAAACCAGGCGCGATGGTGATCGTGTTTACCGACGCGTCCTTCACGATCGCTCCTCCCCTTGCTCTTGAGCCTTGGGCTATCGGACAGGCTCTTGTCGACGCTCGGGTACAACTGGAACCGGCGCATCAAGCAGCGTACGCGGAGTACGATCGATTGACGAAGAAAGACAAGGAAGCGTTGAGAACTGCTCGACTGGAAAAGATTTTGGGTGCAATTCACAACAATCTGGAACAGATTCCTGAGCTCAAAGATCGGCTCAAAGAACTCATAAAAGACTGGAAATGAGTAGTCTCCCTCAGAAAAATATGTTTGAGATCTTTTCTCAAGGTCTCTTTGAAGGAGTGACGCCTATGTTGGTCGTTCGTGATCACCTCGTCCGCCATCCCGACCGCTGCACTCACCAGGCTGTGTGCGTGCCGATTTGCCCAACCAGCGCGTGGCTTTCGACACCACCCTACAAATTTGATCCGTCGCGCTGTCTGGAAAGCTGTCGGCTCTGCCTGGACGCCTGTCCCACACAGGCAATCTACGCAGTCTTCAAGAAGGGCGACAAGCTATTGGAGCCTCAGAAGAAAAACGGATAGGCTGATATCGAGAGGGGATGGCCACGCTGAAATTCACACAAGTTGTTTTCGCAAGTGCCCCCAGTAGGCGGTCCCAGCGTATCCGCACGCAACCGTACCGGTCGTGATCCCCATGATTTGATACACCTTGCCGTGAGAGATTTTTACTTTCACGGCTGGATTCAGCAGGTCAGGAGAACTCATAGCAAGCTTAAGCGATTCCCCGGCGGAGAGGATCGGCCACATGCACGCCAACCGCAACCGGGTTTCATGACGCGGAATCGACATTGTATACAGCCACCCTTGATCAAGGTGGTCCACAGCAAGACCGACTAGTTTTCTAAGCACGGGTCTGAAATGAGGAAGATTGCCTTGATCCAGTAGATCGTGAGGCTTCAACCCGATTTCCGCCAGCATCACTTCTGGAATGTAACAACGCCCCCTCTGCAAATCATGGGCGATGTCCTTGACAATATTCGTCAGCTGTAACCCCTTTCCGAATCGCACCCCAACCTCCGACATCCGTTGCACATCCCAACGTGCCAACGCTTTACGATGGGCGCACATCAGATCGGTCCAAAACTCACCGACGCACCCCGCCACATGGTACGTGTAGCGATCCAAGTCATCGAGCGTCTTGAGCGCAGCAAGGTCCTCCGCAGAAGTTCCAGGGAACATGCTCAAATCCATCTCCATTCCCTGGGTCAGTATGGTCATGACTCTCTGAATCCGGTGCCTATCCTCCGGCGAACAGGCGAGAAGAAGTCGAAAGCACTCATCCAACCGCTCAAGCAGGATTCGTTCAGCCGAAACATGTTGGATCGGCCCCACGGCCTGCTGAATCGCACGGATCTGAGCCCAGTCGACCTGCTCACAGAGAACCTGTTCTCTGAGCCGGTTGAGGAATCCTAAACGCCGTGGTCGATCGATCAGTTCCGTATCGGCAATCGTGTCGGCAGCTCGAGCGAATAGATAGGCAAGTCCTACCTGATCGCGCACATCGGCAGGAACAACTGCTAAGGTCGTATAAAATAGACGCGAGACTTTTTTGAGCAGATCCTGCAATAGTTCGTGCTTGGAAGAGATGATCGTCACAGAAGAATCCACTTCACTTCCAATTCTGCCATCGAACCATTCGGCACGACGACCGTGCAGAGGCCACAATTATTGTAGAAGAACGGGAAGTTACGGCAGATTGACCATCACTCTCGAAGCCCTCGGAAGGGCTTTCTCCCACTCCCTAAAGCGGCTTTCTAACAGGAACGCCAGGAGACGGTCAACATTATCTATGGACTTACAAAGACTTTAAACAGCTTGACTTTACACCATGAGATCTTATGTCATAGTCCTATAGGTGGCAGGTATCGTACGGAGTGGATTTGTGTATATAATTGTGGCAGTTCAGCAACTCACCTCGGCTGAGGTGAGTGTTTGTCTTCAAGGAGGCTCACGATGAAGTGGTTTAAAGGCATAGGCCTACTGCTGATCACAAATATTCTCATCATGGTGACGCTCTCAATCACCGTTCCCATTGTGATCAATGTAATCTTACCGATGTTCGGAATCGATGTCCGCGGTTCCGTCGATCTGACGTCGTTGATATGGGCCGCTATGTTCGGGTTCGGCGGAGCATTTATCAGTTTGGCATTTTCGAAGCAAATGGCCCGGGCCATGCTGAACTGTCAGCAAATTACTCAACCCCGTTCGCACGCTGAACAGGTCATTTATGGTTCTGTGCGTGAAATCGCTCAACGGCTGCATATCACGATGCCTGAAGTGTGGGTCTATGATTCCCCAGACCCCAATGCCTTTGCCACTGGACCAAGCAAGAACAATTCGATGGTGGCCGTATCAACTGGCTTACTGGAAAACCTAAGAGAAGAAGAGGTAAAGGCTGTCCTGGCCCATGAAATGGGCCACGTGTACAACGGCGATATGTTCGCCACAACCGTCTTGGCCGGGCTGATGAATACCTTCGTCTTTTACATCGCCATGTGGGTGCGTCGACTCTTCGCGGAGCGGGGTCAGGCAGCATTGGGCTTCGGTCTGTCTATCGTGCTGCAGATCGTTGTCAGCATTCTGGCTTCCATCGTTATCAGTTGGTTTTCGCGCCGTCGGGAATTCGGAGCTGATGCGTTTGCCGCCAAGGTTTATGGGAAAGGCTCCATGATTGGTGCGCTCCGAGCAATTGATCGATGGGTCAATCGGGCTCAATTCGAATACTCAAACCAGGACGCACTGGCCACCATGAAGATTTCCGGGAAAACCGGTGGATTCATGAGCTTGTTTTCGACACACCCGCCGATTGAGGTACGGATAGCCGCGTTGGAACGGCTTTAAGACGGTTTCTTGAAAAAGAGAATGTGGGCGCGGTGCTCTTGAATCACCGCGCCCAACGCGGCAACTCCGTACGCGATATTCGTTTCGATTGCCTGTTCGATCGTAGGATCGCTGATCTTGACTTCATACCGTTCCTGGACGTTTGTTCTTACCGGACCACCGGTCATCTCCCGCGGCATGAAAATTTCTTTCCAGACTTCTTTTTCGACCCAACAGACATCTCGAAACCGCTCATAGAGCAACATCAATTTTTCTTGATCCGTTACCTCGACACCCTCCCCCATATGCACACTCCCTCATGGCCTATTGAACCGTTTTCTGATCAGGTGGCACAACAGGCACCATCTCCGTGACAGTAAACCGCATTGTACCGACTTGATTCGCAGCATGAAACGGCTGTTGCCCTAACGGCGCAATATAGATCTTTGCCAGATAGTTGCCTGCCACCCATCTCACACCGGACCTCTTCAATTCAAGGTAACCATATCGTTCATGCCCGGACACTTCGAGCATATCCTTACCCAACGGATTCTCGTTCAGCCGACCTCCAGACTGTTCCAGGTACCATTGAACCGCGAATTGTGCGGGGTCTTCTAACGGAGCCACCTCGAAGACGATGTAGATGGCCGGAATCTCCGTCGTGAATGTCGAATCCGGGTCGATCGGTTTTAACCGTGGGTCCTGAGTATACCAGCCTTTTCTCCCAAAAGTATCCCATTCCACTTCAAATCCCTTAGCCATCGTAATCCAGGTAAAGAGCGATTGCGGAACGCCCTTTTCCTGGCGATCGAATGACGGACTTGAAGTCGATCCAACCTCTGTCGTCTCTTGTTCCTTGGGAGTCAGGAGGTCTTTGGCCATTCCTCCCTCTTCCTGAACAAGGACGATACCCACAACGCAAGCGGTAAACCAGGCTCTTGAACGTTTCCACCTCTGAACACCTTCCGCCATAGATTGATCGTACTGCGGTGCATCAGAGGGGTCAATGACTACCGACGCCAATCGCATCGTACCAAACTACTGAGGATCTACTGCCGAACCCGCTGCACGATTTTTTTCTTCTTGTTTGAGTTTGTCGAATGCCTGCTCGGAATGTTCGCGAACTTGATCCTGACTGATCGGGGGTGCTCCTCTCGACGCGTCGGTGGCGCACCCACCGACGCCTACCAGCATAATTGCCATACCAACCGCGACACCTCTCTCATGCTTCTCGATCATCCTCATCGCTTTTTTGTGCATCCGATCCTCCTGGTTCGCACTGTTCAAATCATACCACTCACTCACCAGGATACCATCCCAGAATTCCTGTCATTGACTCCAAGAGACTAGAACGGTATGCTCGCTCCTCCAACGACGTTGTGACTTGTGGGGCCTCCTATGTCATTGCACGACCGCCTGACGGAAGATCTGAAGCTTGCCATGAAATCACGCGATCAACTTCGCATGGACGTGATCCGCATGATCAAAGCCGCGGTCTTGAACAAGGAAGTGGAACTGAAACGAGATCTCGACGATGCTGAAATGAGTCGAGTCATGACGACGCTTGTGAAACAACGTCGGGAGTCCGTCGAACAGTTTGAGAAAGCCCAACGGACGGAACTCGCGGAAAAAGAACGCAGAGAAATCGAAATCATTGAGACCTATCTCCCAAAACCGCTGACCCATCAAGAGCTTGAAGCCCTCGTCGTCTCCATCATCAGTGAAACCGGGTCGTCATCCATGAAGGATATGGGCCAGATCATGAAAGCTGTGATGGCTCGCGTTGCGGGACAGCCTATCGACGGCAAGCAAGTCAGCGATCTGGTCAAGAGCAAGCTCTCCTGATTCATCCTCAAACCTGTTTGCTATACTGGATTCCACCGGGTGGAATCTTTAGTTTTCTTCGCGTTGAACCGTTAAGAACAACTATGGCGATCCTCATTGTTGATGACTCCCCTGACCAACATCTCCTCCTTCAGTCCATCCTGACCAAGGCCAACCACCACCAGATTGTGGCGGCGGACTCTGCAAGAACTGCGTTTGAGTTATTGAACCTTGACGGAGAACAACCTTCTATTGAGATCGATCTGATCTTAATGGATGTTCTAATGCCTGATCTCGATGGTGTCGCGGCCTGCCGACGAATCAAACAACACGCGCACCTTCAGGATATTCCGATCATCATGGTTACCGCCAAGAACGATCTCAATAATCTGAAGGAGGCATTTTCAGCGGGCGCGATGGACTACATCAATAAACCGGTTAACAGTGTGGAGTTGCTCGCGCGCGTGACCTCTGCCTTGCTCTTGAAAAATGAGATGGACCGCCGGAAGCAACGAGAAGCCGAGCTGTCTCGCAGCAATGAGGACCTGCAGCGAGCGCTCAGAGAAGTGAAAGTGTTGCGCGGCCTCATTCCAATCTGTGCTTCGTGCAAGAAAATCCGCAACGACGGCGGGTTTTGGCAACAAATCGAAGAGTATATCGGTGAACATTCTGAAGCGGAGTTCAGCCATGGGCTCTGCCAACCCTGCCTCAAAAAGCTTTATCCTGGCGTTTATCAGGACTAGCTGTTACGATTCCGCCAGTAACCTCCAGTTTAACATCGTTCAACCCGCGTGAGCATATGAGCATTCTCATTGTTGACGATTCCGTCGATGATCGACTCCTGCTGCAGGCCATTCTGTCCGCCGCCGGATACGAAAATATTCACTCGGCGGATTCTGCTGCCGCTGCATTCAAGTATTTGGGACTCGATGGAGGCAAGCATGGTGTTGCGCGAGTCGATCTCATTCTCATGGATATTCTGATGCCCCAGATGAGCGGTATTGAAGCCTGCCGCCAGATTAAGGCCGTCGATCGCTTCAGAGACACTCCGATCATCATGGTGACTGTCAAAACGGACCCTGTCGATCTTCAGTTGGCGTTTGCCGCAGGTGCCATGGATTACGTGGCTAAACCGGTCAACAAGATCGAGCTCCTCACACGAGTGCGCTCGGTGCTGCGGCTTGTACACGAGATTGACCGTCGCCGCGCACGTGAGCAAGAGCTCTTAGAGGTCATGCGGCAACTCCAAGAAGCCAATCAGATGCTGCTTCGTCTCTCCTGTTTGGACGGGTTGACCGGGATCACCAATAGACGCCAATTCGATGATTTTCTGGATCAAGAATGGCGGAGAGCCATTCGCGAGTCGACTCCCTTGTCACTCATCATATTCGATATTGACCGATTCAAGACCTATAACGACACGAAGGGGCATACAGCCGGAGACGAATGCCTGAAACAGGTGGCCGCAGCTATTTCCAGTTCCGTGAATCGCCCTGGCGATCTCGTCGCCCGTTACGGCGGAGACGAGTTTGTGACGGTTCTCCCTGGCACTGGAATCGATGGCGCTGCACAGGTGGCGGAAAGTTTACGTCGGCGGGTCGAATCCCTGGGCATCAAAAGCTCGGACGGGGAGCTCGTGACTATCAGCGTCGGGTATGCCTGTGTTGTTCCGAACAGGCATTCTTCTCCCACTGATCTCATTAAGGCGGCTGATCAGGCTTTATATCAAGCCAAACAAGAGGGGCGCAATCGAACCAAATCGGCGAGCATTCTCTCGCTGGTCCAGGACGCACACAGCGACTAGGACCACCGCGCCTTTCACTGGTGGCTCACACGCCCATGTCACGTCACCCTCGTGGAGAATCTCAAGCACGAGTTGTCACGAAGACCATCTCCCAGAGACGCCAACGCTCACGGCATGTTCCTCCGTCGCTCAATCCAACTACACCCGCGTTCCTCAAGCAATACCAGGACACACTCCGAAAACTGGCGCAGAGTGAGGCACTCAATAGCGGCGATCTTTCGCGTGCATTCCGAGCTATCTCAAAAGCCTCTTGCGCCCTACTTCAGGTTGAGCGCTCGAGCACCTGGCTCCTGTCGAAGGAGCGCGACTCCGTCGCACTGGTTGATCTCTACGAAACCAGTCGAAGACGATCAAGACCTGATATCGTGTTTCCATCCACACACTGTCAGCCCTATCTTCGAGCGCTCACTCGAGAACCTCGTGCCGTAGCAGTCTCTCGTCCGTTTCACGATTCACGGACAAGAGATCTCACAAGCACCTACCTTTCTCAGTTTGATATCCAGGCCATGCTCAGCGCTCCCATTAGGCAGAAGGGAAGGCTTGTGGGCGTGCTCTGCGCCGAGTCCATCGGAACACCTCGCCAGTGGACCAGACAGGAAGAGCATGTGGCCGGACTATTGGCAACCATGGCAACCCTGGCGCTTGAAGTATCCGATCGACGGGAGGTGGAGCAGGCACTTCGCTTGGCCAAAGAGGCTGCTGAAGTCGCTAGTCTGGCCAAGAGTGAGTTCCTCGCCGGCATGAGTCATGAAATTCGCACCCCGATGAATGCCATTATCGGTATGGCCGACCTCCTTTGGGAAACTCCCCTTACACCGGATCAGCGTAAGTATCTTCGGATCTTTCGACGAGCTGGCAGTACGCTCCTGCATCTTATCAACGATATCTTAGATCTTTCCAAGGTCGAAACAGGCCATCTCGAATTGGAGGCCATCGAGTTTGACTTGCGTGAGACCCTCGATAAAGCCATCGACATATTGGCAATGAGGGCTAATGAGAAGCGCCTTGAACTCACCGCTCACCTCAGTCCTGCGGTGCCCTGTCGCTTGATCGGCGATCCGACACGGTTAACGCAGATCTTGATCAATTTGATTGGTAATGCGCTCAAATTTACCGAACACGGCGCCGTTGAAGTTTCTGTCACCTGCGATCCGCATCGGCCGACTGCCGGAGCGATTCGGATTTCCGTCAGCGATACTGGGATTGGGATTCCCCCAAACAAACTGGATGCGATCTTCGACAGTTTCACACAGGCCCACGTATCAACGACTAGACAATATGGAGGGACCGGGCTCGGCCTGGCGATTACCAAGCGGCTTGTCGAACGCATGAATGGTCGGATCTGGGCAGAGAGCACAGTGGGTAGGGGCAGCACGTTTCATTGTTCCCTCCTCTTTCAGACTCAAACCACATCTGCCCAACACACATCCGCAGCACCAATCGATCTTACAGGCATCCGGGTTCTAGCCGTGGACGACCATCCAACCAACCGCCTCATCCTTCGTGAAACACTAGGCGCATGGGGAGCTCAGGTCACGGAAGCGAGCGACGGAAAGGCTGCATTGGAGGAACTCCGATGCGCCGCCGAACAGGGCAAACACTATGAGCTGCTCCTTCTCGACTGTCGGATGCCAGAGATGAACGGCTTTCAAGTTGTTGAACAGGTAAACACGTCATCCAACGAGAAGCGCCCGACGATCATCATGCTGACGTCCGATCATTGGGCTGATGACATCGCACGGACGTATGATCTCGGGCTGGGTGGCTACTTGATCAAACCCATTCGACGGGGAGATCTTCTTCAATCAATTGGGATTGCGTTAGGTCGAGCAAAGGGAGTTCCATCAATACCTGAAAAATCGGTCGAGCCATCACCAACGACTCCTTTGCGGGCTTTACGAGTCTTATTGGTCGAGGACTCTCTCGATAATCAACTATTGATCCGCGCTTACTTGAAGCAAACGAACCATAGCATCGAGATCGCAGAACATGGAGCGATTGCAGTGGAGAAGTTTAAAGCCACACACTACGACGTCATCTTAATGGACATGCACATGCCGGTCATGGACGGTTATTCTGCGACAAAGACGATACGATCCTGGGAACGCGAACATGATCTCCCGGCCACGCCGATTATCGCCCTCACCGCTTTGGCGCTCAAGGAAGAGAGCGCTCTCATCTTCGAAGCTGGTTGCAACACCCATTTGACCAAACCCGTGAAGAAATCCACCCTGCTGGAGATTCTTCGGGCATACAAGGAACACATCCGCTCGTGATACACCCCTCACATCCTGAAGCGAACGACCGTGTGACCGTGGAGATTAGCCGTGACCTTGAAGAGATTGTGCCAATCTTCCTAGGGAATCGAGAGAACGATCTCAGAACGCTTCGAGACGCCCTAACTCGTCACGACTTCGAAACCATTCAGACCCTCGGCCATCGCATGAAAGGTGATGGCGGCGGCTACGGATTCGATCGTATTACAGAGATTGGAGCCACGATGGAACAAGCAGCTAAGCAACAGGACCACTCGATAACTGAGGAACAAATCCTGCGACTTGAAGATTTTCTCAGACGGGTCTGTGTCATCTATCGATGATGACCACAGGACTCGCAGAGCTTTCCCATTCAATACTTCGCGAACTTCCAGCTTAGCGAGAGCATAGAGACCGCGTCCGGAGCACAACTTATCAGGCAAATACAGGACGCTTTAGGCGGGGGTTGTCGTTGCAGAACATAGTCGATGGACAGCATCAAACGCTTGGTTTGACATCGACTTGCTTTATGGAAGGTGCTCGGTTCCTCGAATAACACGGTTCCGTAAGCTCCCTCCACAAAAGATACGCTGAAAAAGTGTACGATATTCCCTACATTTCTCTTACGTACGGATATCTGATGAAGCATTTAAAGGTTTACAAATTTGAACCCTTGTACATGTCATTAAAAACTGGCACAGACTGTTGTGCTTCTGCAAACAAGCCATGTACATTCCTCAGATGGGAATCGTAGACGGACGAAACATGGCAGGTAGAGTCTTCTGGACGGGATGTGTATAATGCGGGCGACGGGCTAGGTGGATCAACGTCCTCCCCGTTCTTCTATCGCAGCAATAAGACTGTACACTGGTGTGCAGCTAACACTGCGAGATATGTGGTTCGCCTTGTCCGTTTTCTTCAGGTGGGGGGCTAGCTCAGTTGGGAGAGCACTACGTTCGCAACGTAGGGGTCGCGGGTTCAACTCCCGTGCCCTCCACCAAACTTTTTTTCTTACCTGTCAAGCACAACACGGTGAACCGGTGGTCAGGAGGCTATCAAGGTGAGGCCTCCTTGATCGGGGGAAATATAGGGCAATGGTCTTTTCACTAGTTAACACTAACTCAACAAACGGAGGCAACCATGACCAGCAAACTTTTCCGTCGTGCCCTGATTGTCGTTGCGCTGGGAGCGCTCATCGGGATACCCACAGTGAATGCTCAGCCATCCCCGGCCGGTAACGTGAGGGACGCTGTCGCCCACGCGAAGGAAGCGGTGGATCACGGCAAACAGGGCCATGCCGAGGCGCTCGTAACCCATGCTGAAAAGTCGCGGAACCATGCTGAGAGAGGAGGCAAAAACCCTCATCTAACTGAAGCAATTACTCATTTGAACGAAGCCGTTGAACATGGTAAAGCAGGCCACGCCGACGTCGCCACGGAACACGCCGAGACTGCTCTTACACATCTGAATGAAGTCAAATAAGGCATCAAACACCTGCGGCAAACGTACGGTATCCATGACGGGCAGGGAACAATAGCCCTGCCCGTTTCTGCATCGATATCCTCATGCCCCTCTCTCCGTTGATTCGTTTCGGCACTTCCACATGGACCTACGAGGGCTGGCGAGGTCAGATCTATCAGCGGCAGTATGCAAAGACAGCTTTTGCCCGGAAATGCTTGGGCGAGTATTGCCAATACCTCCAGAACGGCAAACCGCTCTTTCGCACGGTCGGGAACGATTCCACCTTCTATCGACCGCCCACTGCCAATCAGCTTCGTCACTATCTCAATCAAATCCCCGATGACTTCGAGATGTGCTTTAAGGTGTGGGAGGAGATCACCGTCCCACGCTTTGCGCAACACGCCCGCTACGGTGCAAAAGCCGGGCAACCAAATCCGCGGTTCCTCGATGCCGAGCTGTTTAATGAACTGGTCCTGACACCATACCGAGAAGCTAGGTTTGAGCCACACACAGGCCCGTTCATCCTCGAATTCCAGCGGCACGGTCTGACAAGCCAGGAATTCTGCACAAGGCTTGATCGATTCTTTAGCAAGATTTCCAGAGGCTTTCGCTATGCGGTCGAGATCCGCAATGCAGGCTTGCTCGGGCCTGACTATCGAAAGGTTTTAGAGAACCACGGCGCAGCCCATGTCTACAACCATTGGTCTTACATGCCACCGTTACTGCAGCAGCACAAGCGGATGGTAGAACGCTTCACAGCACCATTTACGGTGATCCGCCTACTCACGCCGCTCAACATGAACTATGAAACAGCCAAGAAACGAGCCGCACCCTACGACGCAATCGTGGAAGAGTTACCCCAAATGCGAAAAGAAACCGTGGCTCTCATCAAGCAATCCGTTGAAGAAAATCGACAGGCCTATGTACTGGTGAATAATCGGTCGGAGGGTAATGCGCCTTTGACGATACAAGCCTTGGCCGCTAGTTTCTGGAACTCGTGGCAGATTGCTAAATCACCTTCATGACGGACTGATAATAGCCTCTCCGTCCGGCTTAGGAGCGTCTATGAGAACCCGGCGGCCGTCGACTTGTAATCGCCCTTCGGCGAAAAGCTGTACGGCACGAGGATAGATCTTGTGTTCCTGAACGAGGATTCTCGCGGCCAGAGTTTCGGGCGTGTCGTCGTCGAGGATCGGGACAGCCGCCTGGATAATGATCGGCCCTTCATCCACGCCTTCCGTAACAAAATGCACCGTGCAGCCAGCCAGCTTACACCCCCAGTCGATGGCCTTCTTCTGCACATCCAATCCAGGAAACGACGGCAGCAGTGAGGGATGGATGTTCATCATGCGGTTGGCGTAAGCATTGACCAACACCGCCGTGACGATTTTCATGTAGCCTGCGAGAAGGACGAGTTCAACCTCATACTGTTGCAGGATCTCCAGTAACGCGTGGTCATAAGCTTCACGGCTGTCCGGCCGTCCGGCAAAGGGTCTGGGATCGACGAACAGATCCTTGAGCCCGTGCTTCCGAGCCCGTTCAAGCGCCACGGCGTCCCTCTTGTTACTGATGACACACACAATCTGGGCCGGCACCTGACCTGCCTCGATCGTATCGATCACGGCCTGCAAATTTGAGCCACGACCGGAAGCCAACACCGCTACCCGCAAGCGAACTGAACGGCTAACCGACATACTCCACTCCAGGCTCGTCGCCATTTGAAGAGACGATCTCTCCGATGCGCCAGGCCCGCTCACCCAAAGTCTGAACATGGGCAAGCACTCCGTTCACCGAATCCGACGGGACCACCAGTACCAGCCCGATCCCCATGTTAAATACCCTATACATCTCTTCCCAATCGATATGTCCCAACCGGCTCATCAGATCGAAGATCGGCGGCGCAGACCACGCGGAACGAATGATTCTCGCCCCTACTCCCTTTGGAAAGACTCGCGGCAGATTCTCCGTGATGCCTCCTCCTGTAATGTGCGCGATGCCTCTGATCGGAAATTGTCCAACCAGCGCCAAGATCTGCTTCGCATAGATTTTAGTGGGTGTCAGCAGAACCTCGCCGACCGATCCATCGAGACCAGAGAGACGACTAGACACCGTCAACTTGGCCTGTTCGAACAAGACTCGCCGCGCTAACGAATAACCATTGCTATGGAGCCCTGACGAGGCCACCCCCACGATCGCATCGCCGGGCACGATGTGCCGACCATCGATCATCTTCGAACGGTCAACGGCCCCGACGGCAAAGCCGGCAAGGTCGTACTCCCCATCCGGATAAAAGGAAGGCATTTCGGCCGTTTCCCCGCCGATGAGTGCGCACCCGGCTTGGCGGCAGCCGTCAGCAATGCCCGCCACCACCTCCTGGGCTTTGGCAACGGACAATTTTCCGGTCGCAAAATAATCCAAAAAGAACAGAGGCTCCGCGCCGCTGACGGCAATGTCGTTGACACACATGGCCACGAGATCGATCCCCACGGTGTCGTGTTTGTCCATCATAAAGGCGATTTTGAGCTTGGTCCCGACACCGTCGGTTCCTGAAACGAGAACGGGATCTTTGTACTTGGCGGCTTGAAAGCCAAACAATCCGCCAAATCCACCTAGGTCCGTCAGCACCTCAGGGCGGAACGTGGATCGCACCAGCGGCTTGATACGATCGACGAATTCATCGCCTGCATCGATATCCACACCGGCATCCCTATAAGTGGTCATACTCGAGAGTCCCGGACAATACGGTTCAGAATTCACGATCGAATAGCTTCGGAGGCGCATCTTAACGAAGGGGCCTACAAAGGTCGAGCCCCTCTGCGCAACGCAATCGTCCTTCTTCACGGCTTCTAATTTTCAGGCCGCATCTCCACATCCAGCAACTTGATTTTTCTGTGGAGATGGCTTCGTTCAATCTTGAGGTCTTCAGCCGTCCGCGAAATATTCCAATGGTGCTCTCGAAGTTTGCGGCTAATATATTCCTTCTCGAAGGCATTTCGAGCATCGCGCAGTGAGTCGTAGGATTTTGCCAGAAGAGGAGTGGCCGCCTGAACGGGAACCGAAACAGGTCCGGTCGTTCTCCCCTGCAAAGACATGACGGCCTGTGCCCCTTCAATCACATACCCTGGGACCATAATCATGAGTCGTTCGATCAGGTTCCTCAGCTCCCGAATGTTACCCGGCCAATCGTACTGCTGAAGCACCGCCATCGCCTCGTGGGACACCTCCTTCATCCGTAAGCCCTGCTCTTCGGCATGGGCTTTCATGAAATGTTGTACCAGGGCAGGGATATCCTCACGCCGCTCCCGCAGCGGAGGCACGACAATAGGAACAACGTTAAGACGATAAAACAAGTCTTCGCGAAATTGGCCTTTACCGATCTCCTTCTCTAAGTCCTTGTTGGACGCCGCGAGCACACGTACATCAACCTTCATCAATTTGGTTCCACCGACTCGCGTAAACTGCTGCTCTTGGAGCGCCCGCAAGACCTTCGCTTGGGTACTGAGGCTCATGTCTCCGATCTCGTCGAGAAATAACGTTCCCCCATCAGCCTGTTCAAACTGCCCGCGTTTCATCGACGTGGCTCCTGTGAACGAGCCTTTTTCATGCCCGAACAGCTCGCTCTCGATCAAGGTCTCAGGAATAGCGGCGCAATTGACAGCAACGAACGGATGATCCGAGCGGGTGCTGTGCATATGGATCGCTCGAGCGACCAGCTCCTTCCCAGTTCCATTCTCCCCCCCGATCAGTACCCGGCTGTTCGTAGGGCCGGCAGTCTGGATGAGTTCCCGTAACCGTTGCATCGCCTGAGAATGCCCGACCAACTCGAATTTCTGCTGGACCTTGGTCCGCAAAGACCGATTCTCCTGAGCCAATCGGTATTGCTCCAGTGCATGCTTGACGCGGAGCGTGACATTTTCCAACGACAACGGTTTCTCGATATAATCATATGCACCGAGCTTGATGGCTTTGACCGCCGTTTCAATGGATCCGTGCCCCGAAATCATCATGACCTGCGTGGTGGGGACGAATTCCTTCACGCGCCGCAGGGTTTCGATCCCGTCCATTTCAGGCATCCAAATATCGAGAATCATGAGATCCGGCGGGTCCGTCCCATAGATCTTCAGCGCCTCAGCTCCAGTAGCAGCAACCGCCACATCATACCCTTCATCTTCGAGAATACTCCGCAAGGATGTCCGAATCGCTGCTTCATCATCCACTATGAGAATCGATGCCGACATCTTTCCTCCCTACCATCTGACCCACAACCGTTCGCACATGCCAGCCGACACTCTCTACACCGGCAAGTCAAACGTAAACACTGCTCCCCTCGGTTGATTGTTCCCGGCTTGGATCTGCCCTTCGTGATCCGTGATGATCCGACGGACGATCGCCAGACCTAATCCGGTTCCTGTCTTTTTTCGAGTAAAATAGGGCACAAACAGGCGCTCCTGATCTTCAGGCGCAATGCCAGGCCCTTCGTCCGCTACTGTTACCACGGCTCGCCGTCGTTTCGTATCGTATTTTGTTTCAACCCACAGCCGCCCTTTTTGATTCATGGCTTGAACCGCATTATCGAAAAGATTCACAAACACGCGCCGAAGCTGTTCCCGATCAAAGTTGATGAGCGGCAGATCTTCATCCAGTCGGAGAATCAGCTCAAGATCCTTCTGCGCTTCTCGATACAAGGTCGCCACCTCTCGAACCACATCATGCAACGATTGTCGTGTCATCTGCGGAGCGGGCAGGCGAGCAAACTTTGAAAACTCATCCAGCATTTCTTTTAGGCTGCCGACTTCGTTGATGATCACATTCGTCGCGTCATCGAACACCCGTTCCAGATCAGGAGACTTCTCAAAAAACTTCTTGCGCAGCCGCTGTGCCGAGAGTTGAATAGGGGTGAGTGGGTTTTTGATTTCATGCGCCACGCGCCTTGCGACTTCCTGCCACGCGGCGACTTTCTGCGCTTTAATCAATTCCGTCAGATCCTCAAACACCAACACAAACCCCAAGTCCTTGGTGGCTTCATCTCGCATCCGAGAGCCCTTCAAGCCGATCGTAATCAGTTTTCCTTGAATGTCCAGCTGTCCTTCAAGATCGAGATCGTCTCGTTCGTCCGCCAACATTCGATCATAGGCTGTCTGAAACAAGTCCAGGCTGAACTCCTTAAACGCCTCATTAGCCGGCCGACCTCTGAACCGATCGGCCACCAAGCCTAGAATACGCTCAGCCGATGGATTGAAAGTAGTGATCATCCCGTTGCGATCGATGGACAAGAGGCCGGCGGCAATCGTATCCACAACCGTTTCGATATAGGCCCGGCGCCGATCCAGCTCAGCGTTCGTATTTCGGAGCGTCAGATTCGCTTCTTCCAGCTTGGATTTACTCCCCTGGAGATCCTGCGTCATCCGATTGAACGATTCGATCAACGTGCCGATCTCATCAGTCGCCTTGGCATCGATGTGCACAGAGAGGTCTCCCTGGGCAACTGCTTCCGTCGCATCGGCCAGCCGTTGGATGGGAACGGTAATACTGCGCGCCACATAGAATCCGAACCAGGTCGCGCTGAATAGAATCAACACCGTCACCACGGCAACAAACAGATACGCTCCAGCTTTGATCGGATTCTTCATCGCCTTGATCTGCTTATACTCCGAATACTGGCGGCCGATCCGCTCCATTTTCGTCAACAGCGACTCAGGAACATAGGTTTCGACAACGACGACCCCCTCCAAGTCACCTCGCCGGCTCCCGGAGGCCACCGGAATAGCCGCGCGTACCAGTCGGCCGGTCTG
>JAHBWT010000034.1 GCA_019636815.1 Nitrospira sp. | reverse complement strand
GTGGGCACGCGACTGGCTGCCTTGGAAAAGATGGTCTACCCGTCCAACGATCTGCTTGCGGCTATCGGCGCGGCGCTTGGCGGAGTGGCGGGAGCGCTCGGAGGTGGCGGTGGAAGCGCCCCTCGTCAGCCGATCCCACGCGAAAAATATCCACGAATCCTTTTTATCTGGGGAGTGTACAGAGTATTGCCCGTGATCATCGAATCGATGAGCATTACCGAACAGCAGTACGATTTTCTGCTCAATCCCGTGCAGGCCGACGTGTCCATCACGTTGGCGGTCAATGCGAATGACCTGTGTTCCGATGACGAAGTCGCCAAGGGCGCCATGCTCTATACCAACATGGCCAAGGATGCACAGGCGATGGCGAACTTGGCCAACACGGCGGAGCAAATAGTGGAATTGATTCCGTTTTAATGAGGCGCGCACATGTTTGATGGAAGTTCCAGATACATCACCTGTTCGATTGTGGAAGTGAAAACGATACAGGGGGACAAAGTCGTTGCCGTCAAGTTGCGCCGGCTGCCGTACGTGCCGGGCAAACTCACTGAGACAAAGGGCACAGACCGGCTCGATATCATGGCTCACCGCCGATACAAGGATGGAACAAGGCTTTGGCGCATCGCTGACGCCAATACCGAGCTCGAGGCTAACCGGCTGGTTGAACGCGAGCGCAATGAAAATCCGCTCGCGAAGGAAGAAACGCATTTCATTTCAGTTCCGGAAAGTTAACCCATGTTGAAGGAATTTAAGGTGTTGTATGGCAACACTCCCGCCACCCGGGAGCAGCTCGATGCGATCGAGGAGATCGTCGTCGAGCAAGAGATCGGCCGTGCATGGCAGGCCAAGATAAAAATACCGATTTGCATCGCCGAGGACGGTTCCTGGGATGGCGAGAGTAATCCCGAATACGCCGAATTTGCGCGCGTGCGTGTCGAGGCGCGAATCGGGGAAGGCGATTTTGTGCCGCTCATTGACGGGCGCATCGTCGACCAGGATCCCGGGATGAGCACCGAGCCCGGAGCCAGCACGTTAACTCTGACCGTCCATGACGATACGACGTTGCTGCACCGCGAAGCCGGCTCAGAGGATTTTCCGCCTGGACAATCGGACAGCGACATCGCGCGGTCGCTATTTGCCGATGCCGCACTCGGTGGAATGATTGAGGTGGATGAGACGGGCGCAGCGGCGGATCCCCATGCCGTGGTTCAGCGGCATGGCACACCGATGCAGCTCCTCCGATCGCTGATGAGGCGGCACCCCGATTTTTACGCGTACGTCTTGCCGGGAAGCGCGCCTGGAACAAGCAATTGTTATTTTAAAAAGTTACCGGAGACAATGGATCCGATGTTGCCTGTTCTCGTGCTGACGGGACCTGACAGGAACATGAGCAGATTCCATGTTCAACGCGTATCGAACAGCGCGGCTCAATATGAAGGCGCCTGGTTGAGCATGGACGACAAAAGCGTTTCCACCGGGCGTTCACGTTCTTCGGACGCCGCTCCTTCTGAAGGCGAAGCAGCGACGGCCGTCGGAAGTTCCGAGATACGAACCAGGCGACTTCCACCTGGGACCGGGGATCATGTCGATCCTTCCAAGGCGGCCGAGAGTGCGGCGCGGCGATCTAGTTATACCGTCCGAGCCGAAGGGGCGGTCCTGCCTCAATGCTTCGGTGGAATACTCTCGCCATACCGGATGATCCGGGCCCGCGTGTCGAACAGCCGCTACAGTACTGATTATGTGATCTTCAAGGTCACTCATACGCTTGGGATATCCGAATATACGCAAAGCTTTTCGGTGCGCGGAAATGCGGTGACGCCGGAGGCTTCGGTGAATGCCTTTTCGCCGGCTGCGGCTGTGGCGACCGGGGCGGCCGCCGTCAGTTTTAACATTCAAATGGATATTTTCTGATGGATCCGCTCGAGTTTGAAGATCAGTTGGTCGATCTTTCCGAATGGCGCAACGAGCATTGTTTCGGGAAGTACAGAGGAATCGTGGAATCAGTCGAAGAAGGTGACAACCTTGGGATTATCGCGGTCAAAGTGCCCGATGTGTTCGGCTCCGACCATGTGGTCGAACACGTCAGGCCGTGCAGCCCATTTGCCGGGAGTAAGCATGGATTTGTTGCAATCCCCGAAGAAGGCGACGGTGTATGGGTTGAATTCGAAGCCGGTCGCACATCCCTTCCGGTCTGGACGGGATTTTGGTGGGCATCCGGCGAGATGCCCGAACCAAAAGGCAAGCTGATCCGAAGTTTCATCACGACCAAGGGACATAAGCTTTTGCTCGACGATGATGCGAATGAGGTGAAGCTGCTTCACGCGGACGGGGCGGAACTCACCATGAGCGACAGCGACATCATCGTCAAGATCGGTGATTCCAGCGTCAAGCTGACCTCCAATGAGATCACCCTTCAAGTGGGAGCTTCGTCGATGTCGCCGCAGATCAAGATCGAATCGACGCAGATCACCATTCAGGCAAGCTCCATGGGCTCGGTAAAACTGACGTCCGGCGGCGTCGACATCGGGAACGGGGCCATGAAGATAGGCGTATAGCGTATGCCGGGGTACATTCTCACGACCATGAGCCAGGTAATGTGCACACATGGGGGTACCGCGGTACTCACTACGGCCAATACGATGATCAAGGTCGATCATGCGCCTGCGCTGCTCGAAACGGATATTCATTCGGTCGTAGGGTGCCCGTTCACCGTGCTGCCGAGCAAGCCCCAGCCATGTATTCGAATCGAATGGACGATGGGCGCGACCATGTGCAAGAGCAACGGAACCGGAGTGCTGACTCAATCGAGCATCGGCAAGTGTATCAGCGCCGAAGGAGCCGTTCAGGGCCTGGCAGTCATTCTCCAGACACAGGTCAAGGCAAAGGCCACATAAAGAATGAAACCGATCAACGGAGAGCATCTGTCATTTCCTTTTCGCGTCGGGACCAATGGGCGGATGGCGGTCATTCGATCGCTTGAAGAGCATGTCCGTGACGAAATTGTACAACTCGTTCTGACCAATCAGGGAGAGCGGCCGTTTTTAGTCGATTTTGGCGGCGGCGTCAGGCGGTTGGTGTTCGAGGCGGCAGACGACGCGACTGCGGCCATGGCCAAGGCTCAAATCACGCAGGCGATCAATCGGTGGGTGGGACATCGCGTGACCCTGGAATACATTCAGGTCGAGGCACTGAATTCGACGATTTCGGTGGATATCCGCTATCGCTTGGCAGGGACGGATGATACGCGGGTGCTGCGTTTCCGGCGCGAAGGAAGCTGAGTCTTATATGTACGAAGAAGTAGAAACGCCTCTGAGGGAACTGGCCAGGAGCGAGCCGCTGCGTGAGCGCGCGCGCCTGATGACCGACTCGCCGGGACCGAACGCGCCGAACGGGATCAAGCTGCTGCGTGTCATCGAAGTAGACAATGCTTCGGACAGTGCCGTCCTTGACCTGTACTTCTACAATCTGAACGCCTTGGCCGCCGTGGTCCTGAAATATGCCGGCAGCAATCATCTCGCAAAGTCTCTGTTTCCGATCTCGGGCGGTATCAGAGTTCGTGCCGGAAGCGCGCTCGGACAAGTGCAGGTTGATTCAACCGGCAGTCCTCCAAACGCGGCGATCACACAGCCTGATTCCACGAAACCTGTGTTGCGCCTCCTCGTTAAACCGATCGGCGATTATTCCACGTACACACTTGGAGTCAGCACGCTCGGAATTCCCAATGCCGTGATCGATCCGCTCTTTGCCGAGATACGGTTCAAGTTCCGTCCAGGGTGCTTTAATACGAATTGCGCGCCCGAATGGGAGCCGGCGCGTGCGCCTCTTCAGGAACCAGTCATCGATTATCTCGCCAAGGACTACGGTTCGTTCCGCCGGACGATGATCGCCGCCATGTCGCGCCGGGTGCCCGGATGGGAACCGACCAGCGAAGCCGATCTCGACATGGTGCTGGCGGAGCTCTTTGCAGTTGCGGCCGATGAGCTCAGCGACTATCAGGATCGTGTGATGAATGAGGCCTACCTGGCCTCTGCCAGGAAGCGTGTCTCAATCGCACGTCATGCCAGGCTGATGGATTACCACATCCATCAAGGCAGCCAATCTTCGACCTGGCTTGCGCTCGAGATTGGACACGAGACGGGACAAAAAGTATTCCAGCTTGCACAGGGGCTCAAGGCATGGGCCGGTGAAAGTGCGATCGATGAAACGACACTCAAAAAAAAGGAAGCGGTTGCATCGGCGGTCTTTCTCTCTCGCCACGACGGCACGCAAACCGTACATCAATATCTCAATAGCATGGGCCTGTATACCTGGAGTGACACCATCACGACGGTGAAGGCCGGCAGCACAAGGGCCGATCTTAAGCTCTACAGCAAATTGTATCTTGCCGATCCCGCTCCACCGGTCGAGATCGCGACGCAAGCGGCTGCCGATGAGATTCGCGACTTGATCCGCAACAAGCGCATCCGTCATCTGCTCATCCAGGAACATCTCAATCCACAAACCGGGAAAGAGCCGGGGAGAAATCCGGTCAAACGTCAGATTCTTTCATTGATATCCGAAGCCGCCGAATCGGTAGAAGACCCCATTACAAACGAGTGGATGGTCCGTGTCCATTGGGAAAAGAAAGACGCGCTTCGGTTTGACTATTGTTTTACCGTGGACTGTCCGGCCGACAATCCTGGAACCGCGATCGGTACGGTAACAAACGTCTCGCTCTTTCATGGCAATCTCCTTGAGGTGTTCCATGGGCGGGAGGAGAAAACGATTTTTAAAGATGAAGAACAACCGCTGGATGTGAGCGACCCCAATAAACCGCTCCAATTTCATTATGACCGCACCCGCTGGGGAACGCTCTGCCGTCTCCCGGAAGTTGCGCTTGCCTATAAACAGACAAGACCCGGCGGCGATGTTCCTCCGATATCGACCTTGACCGTAGAGGTGACCCCTCCCGGTGACCAATGGGACGAAGTGCCGAATTTAATCCATAGCGACGATTCGGCCGAAAACGGCGACCACTTCGTCGTTGAAACTGATGAGAACCGCCGCAGCGTGATTCGTTTTGGAAACGGCACGAATGGCCGGGAACTCCCCGATGGAGCCGAGGTGACCTGTACCTATCAGTACGGAATGCCGCTTGATGGCAACGTCGGTGCCGATATGATCGTGAACGTAGCAGAAGACAGCGTACAGGTCATTCCGCCGTTTCCATTCTTGCTCCGCTCCTGTTGGAATCCGTTCGACGTGACGAACGGCCGTGATCAGGAGCCCGTTGCGGAAATCATTCGCCGTGTTCCCGAGGCGTATCGCCGGCATCAGCTTCGCGCCGTGACCCTCGCAGATTACGTCTCGCGAGCCGAAGAAATCGAAGGGGTTTCCCGAGCCGCAGCCCGCTACGCCTGGACGGGAAGCTGGCGCACCGTGCGCGTCACGATCGATCCCATCGGGACAAACGAACTGTCGTATGAACTCCGAAACGCCGTAGCAGACTATCTGAATGCCGTCAGGCTGATCGGTGAAGACATCGAGATTCGTCCGCCCGAGTTCGTTCCGCTCGAGATAAAAGTCGTGCTGTGCGCAAACCCGGATGTTTGGCCGGAAGATCTCAAGTTTGTGCTCGAGCAGGAATTCTCCGCCGGATGGACTCCCGATGGGCGCAAAGGATTTTTCCATCCCGATGAATGGACATTCGGGCAGCCCCTGTATGCCAGTCAGATCATCGGGTGCGCCATGAAGGTTCAGGGTGTCGAGCATGTCGTCGGGCAAAAAACGGGCACGCCTCCCGCAGGCAAAACCATCACTGTTTCGATCAAGCGATGGAATTCTCCCTTTGCCGCGACAGACGCGCTGACTCAGCTCAACGACAACGAGATCATCCAGGTGATGGGAAACCCGGATCACATGGAACAAGGGTTTATCCGGTTTGAGGTGAGGGGAGGGAGACAGTGAGCGATCGCGATTGTGCAAACGATTGCACGATGCCGTTGCGGTTTCCACGCCGCCCCGGCACTGAGTTGCCGCCTGGGCATGGAGAGGGCTGCCCCTGCTGCAGCGCTCAACTGGAACACACCAGCCGGGACAATCGTCCGGCGCTTTCACGGTTCAATTATCGGATTGGAACCTATGGCTCGATTCGGGAATTCCTTTTTCACCAGATCGACAAGACGCCGAATCTCCAAACATGGACGCATCGTGCGCCGGACGATCCGGCGGTGGCACTCCTCGAAGGGGCCTCGATCCTCGGCGACATTCTCACCTTTTATCAGGAAACCTATGCCAACGAGGCATTTCTCGGGACGGCACAATGGCGTGAAAGTATCGCCGATCTCGTGAGGCTGCTCGGCTATCGCCTTTCGCCTGCAGCCGGTGGACATGCGGTGTTTGCCTTCGAGTTGAAGAAAGAAGAACCCGTTGTGATTCCTGCCGGATTCCCACTCAAAGCGACGCTCGAAGAACTCCCGAAGCCGGCTGAATTCGAGACCACGGCAGAGATAACGGCCTATCCGTGGCTGGGCAGGTTTCATTTATACAAGCCGCTCGAAGACGGCGACATCACGCCGACGACAACGGAATTCTCTATCGCCTATCCGGAACAGCTCTTACACCCGATCGATCTTCGAGTCGGCGATCGGCTGATCGTAGGCGAAGCACCGGCGGTCTATTTCCCAGGGGCGTTCAGTTTGACCAATGCGGAGACGATTTTTATCGAGTCGATTCGAGAGGAACACGGGCGCACCTACTACACGATCAAAGGTAAGCTGAATCGCACATCAAATATCGGCAGTCTATCCGCGTACCGTGTCGGGCGAACCTTCCATCATTTTGGATACAACAGCCCGTCGCAGATCGTGAACAAGACAGCGGCGGTCACGTCCACCGCGACGGTGAGTGGATCGACCACATCCACTTCGTCGACGATTCCGTATCAAACTGTGCCGCTTGCACGGCCTGTCGATACGCCTTTCAATGCTTTCCAAGGCGCAACCATAAGTGCAAGTCTCAGCGACAATGATTTCCCGATCGATTCGGAGGTGGACGATCTTCCGAACAATGTTCCGATCGTCATCCAGGCTGCGTTCACGTATCCGTTTATGGCATACATTCTTGGTCAACCATTCCCGATGAGCACCCTCATCCGGATGATCACCGACGTCCGCACAGTGACAATGACCTGGGGCGGTATCAGTGGGACTGTGAGCCAGCTTCGACTCAACGATGCACTCGACAGTTCGGTCGGCGCGAATGCGACGATGCAGATTGCCGATGCACTCTTCCATGAAGTCACGAGTCCGCTGTTCAGTCTCGTGCGAGCCAAGAAAGAAACGATACTCACGTCCGGCAACAGGCTCTATTTCTATGGCACGGCAGAACAGACGGAAATACTAAAAGATCGCCGGATCATGTTCGAAAAGCCCGGCGAGGAGCCGAAGATATTCACCGTAACCGATATCGATTCGACTTCAGCGACCGGCACGGAGGCGATTCCGCAGTTGCATGCGGTGACACTCTCGGAGTCCGTTTCCTATGCCGACTTTCCCAATGACAAGCCCCTTGTCACCGTGTTCGGTAATCTCGTTGATGCGAATGAGGGGAAAACTCTGCCGGAAACACCCATAGGCAGCGGCGATGAAACGGCGGCATTCCAGAACTTCAAATTGCCCAAAGCGCCGCTGACGTATCACCTCGTGCCGGACAATACGCCTGCTGAAACGCCGGAACTTGCAATCTATGTGAATGGACGGGAGTGGAAACGGGTGGATAGCTTTTTCGGTCATCATGAGGATGAACAGATCTATATCGTCCGTGAAGACGCCGAAGGCAACAGCTGGGTGCAGTTCGGAGACGGCAAATCAGGGGCCAGACTGACCAGCGGGGTGAATAATGTCACGGCTGTCTTTCGCACCGGCAGCGGGGCATACGGTCCACTCAAGGCTGATACGAAAGTGCAGGCTTCGGTCAAACTCAAAAATCTCGACAAGGTCGGGATGCCGATGGTTGCCACCGGTGGATCAGCATCGGAATCGGGAGAACATGCCCGTCGAGCGGCCCCCGGCAAGGTGCAAAGCCTGGGGCGCATCGTCAGTCTCAAGGATTTCGAAACCGAAGCAGCAGCCATTCCAGGAGTCGCGTCCGCCTCAGCTTCGTGGCAGCTGGTCGATCACGTACCGGCTGTGGTCGTCACCGTTTTGATGGAAACCGGACGCGGGGCCGAGATTGCCGCCGTACGCGAAATACTGAGCGCATATAACCATCAACGCGGAGCCGCGCGCGATCCGATAGATGTCGTCTTAGGAAAACGACTGTATGTGACGGTCGCCGTTCGCTATGCGCTCAAACCGACCTATCGCGCCGATGTGGTCGAACCATTTGTCCGCCGCGCGCTGGGCGTCAATCTTGGGAAAGCCGCGCGTGAGGAAGATCAGACCGGACTGTTCAGTCTCGGACGCAGACGTTTCGGCGGGCGCGAAGACGCCTCATCAATCGAAGGTGCAGTACAGAATGTTGAGGGCGTGCTCTGGGCGCGTGCGGTCGGTTTCACGGCACTTTCGGATGCCGACGATCCGACAGCCATCGTACCGCCGGCGCTGACGATCCTTGACCCGATAGTCGCCTGCGACAGCAACCACATCTTGAGTCTGTTCGATACACATTTGACGGTGACTCCTGTTGCCGAGGGGGGAAGTTGAGGTGGCTACGAAGAAACGCGTCGCGCTCTATCGGCGACTTCCTGAAATCTATCGTATCAAGGATGGCGATCTTTCGAAGCTCTATCTGGCTAATGGCCAGCCGATGCCTGCCTATCAGCTTCGTGATTATCTCGCACCGGTCGAGGACATGTTTTCCGCGATCCACGAAAACATCGAATCACTCTATCATGACCTCTTTATTGAAATGTGCGATCCCTGGGTCATTCCATACATCGGTGACCTGTTGGGAACCACCCATCTGTCCGGGGATCCCTGGACACTCCGCGCCGATGTAGCCGATACGATCGCACTCCGGAGGCGCAAGGGAACACTGGGCGCCATCGAGTTGCTCACCTATATCCTCACCAAATGGGGAGTGCATTCAGTGGAATTGCTGGAAAAGATGGTGTGGAATCAGCACCTCAATCACCAACGGCCTGATGAGGGCGGTGTTCCTCCCTATTCGCTGCCGACCATTCGTCCTTCGACACCCATTCGAGGAGGGACCGTTTCCTTGCGAGATCCTTCGCTACTCGCACAGCTGAATACGGCGTTTGACCCTTTTGCCCACGTAGGGGAAGTGAAGCCGCCGGAAATCGGGCAAGTGAGCTACAACCTACCCAACCTCGCCATTTATCTCTGGCGACTCAAAGATTACCGTCTTGGCGTGACGAAGCCGCTGGCACAAAAAGTGACTCCCCTGCTGGGGGCGCCACGCGTCGTCCGTGTGAATGTGTGTGACATTCCGGTCAACTCGCTTTCGATGCCCTATGTCAAACCCATAAATATTCCCGACGGCAGGCCCGTGACCTTGTTCAATACAAACCGGATCGGTCTTTTTGCCGAAGGCAGAACCGGTACGGGTGCGCTCAATCTTTCGGCGATCGCACCGCGTGTATCCAGCGCCGATCAAGTACCTGGACCAATTCCCAGGGCGCGCATTTCCGATTACGAGATCGCGAAACAATATGACGATTCACTTGGCTCGCCTGGTCCACAACCGCTCCGATTGTTTACTGACGTGTCGTGTACCGCCCCACAGGACTATGTCTCGGTCGAATCCTATGATCCAGCCTTCAATGCGGCTGTTCCTGAAGACGATCTGAAGTCATACCAGCTTTCCGATGTCGGCTTACAACTGCATCTGCCCGACCCGACGTTTCCAGGGGAAGGGTGGCCCCATACGGCGCTGCCTCGATTTTGGACCATACGAGGGGAGAATCTCTGTGCCTGGGAGCGTGGGCTGAATCCGCCGCTTGCCGATCGCGAGATCGCCATCGATCCTGTCAACGGCCGACTCTGCATCGGTGTTTCAGATGATACGAGGGCGGATGCGCTCATGCAGGATTTGCTGCTGACCTATACCTATGGCGCTGTCGGACCTGTGGGCGCGCACCCGGTCTCCTATCCCGCGCTGCCGAAGGAATTCGATCCGGCACAACCGCTGATTTATTACAAGGACGCTGTATTGCGCAATCCGGCAAAGCAGCTCCAAGCGGTATTCAAAACAGCGCTCGAAGATGCACGCGCCGCTGCTGCAGGCGGTACTCCGATGGCCGCGATCGTCATCGAGATCAAAGACAGCCGCACGCACTCGCTCGACATCGACCTGCTCAACGGAGCGGATCTTAACAATGAATTGGGACGGAGTATTTTGTTGACGTGCCCTCTGATCATACGGGCCGCCGATGGAGAACGTCCCGTGATCGAACTGGCGCGGCCGCTCGCATTCCGGCCGGCTAAAGTCGTCGGTGCCGACGCTGCTGAACAGGCAACGCTCGATGCGCAAATGGCTGCTCTGTTCGTCAGACTTGAAGGACTCTATTTCGCGCGGAGTCTGAACTTTGCGGCAGGACAGCCGTTGATTGCGCGTGCTGCGCTGAACAAACTCGAAATCATCAGCTGCACGCTCGATCCGGGTGGATTTTGGTATTTCAATGGGAATCGCGCGCCGCTGCTTCCGGGAATACATCTCAAAGAACCATACGGTTTTTCCACGGCTGCGGAAGAGCTTGCGTTCAAACAAACGCCGGAAATCATTTTTCAACGATCGATCTCCGGAGCAGTCTTTACGGATGAGGGATACACCCTCTGCTTGGCCGACTCGATTGTCGAATCCATCCCGGTGACGGTCGGTCCGAACGTGTTTCCCTTTGCGATCACGAGCGCCACCAGTCCGGCGACTGGGTATGCGGGTGACGCGACCATCCGGAATGTGACCGTCCTTGGACGTGTCCAAGCCGCCAGCGCGGAAGGCGCGGGAGGGGTTTTTACCGGCGTCGTGGAAGTGTTCGACCAGCAGCGCGGTTGTTTGAAGTATTGCTATTTTGCGGATGATACGGGAAGTCCTCCGCCGCCCAACGAGGTCAAAAACCGGTTGCCGCCCCACTTTGCCTGTGTGTCCGGCTCCGACGCGCGGCTCATTTTTACCAGTGACTGCTTTGGTGATGCCGCCTATTGCCAGCTTTCACTCGAAAGTGACCCGCGTATTCTCGAAGAGGGGATCGACAACGATCAGATGGGAGCATTCAATTTTCTGCGTGAGGCGCACAAGTGGCGCAACTTGAAGATACGATTTCGTGAGTTTATGCCGGTCGGGATCAGGCCGCTTTTGATCCCCGTCAGTTAAAGGAGGCATGAATGAGAGGCGATTTTTCCGCATGGAATAAAGATACCGCTCACAATTTTCGGGGAGCGCTTCACCAGCAAGGCCGTGTATTGCTCGACCGGGATTGGAACGCGCAAACCGAAATCATGGGCGAGTGGCAGCAGCTTGCGGCGCGTGATGCCTTCGGGGCGGGGGTTGCGGCTGTGCCGGCGGAAGAGCCGCTTAGTTTCAAGGTCACACAGGCTGAGATCACCGGTGGTCAGGTCAAAGTGTCCCTCAACAAGGGACGGGTGTGGGCGGATGGACTTCTAGTTGAGCTGACAAAGGATACAGAGCCTCCATCCCTCCCGGCCGGAGTCGATGCCATTCGGACTGCAACCTACCTTGGCCCGCCGATCCAGCCCATTCCGTTGCCGACCGCAGTGCCCGCGATTGGGGATCGCGACGCAGTGATTCTGGAAACATGGCTTGAGGAACTGAGCCCCTTTCAGAATCCTGATCTGCTGATCGAACCGGCTCTTGGAGGAGTGGATACGACTGAGCGCGTACAGACTTCGTTTCGTTTTCGGCTCTATCGTATGGCGGCCGATGATACGTGCGATTCCATCATCGGTGCGCTGAAAGACAATTTCGGAAACAAGGGTAAGCTCATCGTCGAACTCAACCCTACGGTTGCGATCGATGGTGATTGCCCGGTGGTTGAAGGAGGAGGCTATACGGGGTTTGAGCATCGTCTCTATCGCATTGAAATCGCCGACACGGATACACCTGCGCCCCAAGCCTACTTTAAATGGTCTCACGTGAACGGAGGACTCGTCGGGACAGGAGATTTTGACGCGGTTAACAAAACCGTCACTCTCTTCGGGAATAAAAATGCGATCATTTATTCCGGATCGAACAATTTCTATCTTGAAGCGCTCGATTATGATCCGATGCTCGGCTGTTGGAAAGTCGTGTATGGCGCCAAGGTCTCGCTTGCCAATGACCACACACTGACCCTGCCGGACCCTTTAGTGACACCGGGTGATATCTTGAAGGGTGTGATTCCTTCCGCTCCGGCGAAAGGCAAGCGTTTTTTCCGTCTCTGGAACGGTATCGAGCGTGTCGATGATTTTAAGACGAAGAAGGATCTCCCGGACAATCTTGGGATTCAAGTCACATTCGAGCCTGAAGCGATCGGCAAATATACTCCATCTGATTTTTGGACGTTCGAGGCACGCGCGGCTGGGATCGGCAACCCGCTGGTGCTGGTCGGGATTCCGGGTCCAATGCCTGCCGATCCGATCACACCGGTTCCGCCGCAGGGCATCTTTTACCACCGGGTTCCGCTCGCAGAAATACACTGGACAGGCAATACCGTCACAGGCGACGGCATAGAAGACTGCCGGCGCCCTTTTCAACCTCTGACCAAACTCCGCGGTTGCTGCACATACCGTGTCGGCGACGGGATTCACTCACATGGCGATTTTGTCAAAGTCCAAGCGGCAATCGATGCGCTACCCGCAAAAGGCGGCATCGTCTGCGTGCTCAACGGTATCTACGACGAAAGCATTCT
This sequence comes from Nitrospira sp., assembly GCA_019636815.1. Classification (GTDB taxonomy): domain Bacteria; phylum Nitrospirota; class Nitrospiria; order Nitrospirales; family Nitrospiraceae; genus Nitrospira_D. The sequence continues at coordinate 28,000 of JAHBWT010000034.1, read as the reverse complement.
CATCAATGAGCGGATCGGAATTCGTATCCATGGGTGTGGCCCTCGCACGCGCATTCGCGCCATCTCCGATCATGCGGCACCACTGCCGGCGTTCATGATTCGAGACTCTGACGCCATCGTGATTGAGGACGTCGCGATAGAAGCCGGCCCGCGGAGTGCCGTACAAATCGACAACGCGCGCCATGTCACGGTGCGTTGTTGTTTGCTGCAGATGCGGGACGTACCGACGATTTGGCAAGCGATCTATTCGCGAGGAGACGATATTCAGATCGACTCCAACATCATCGAAGTCCTGCCGCGTGAAGGTGCGCCCCCTGCGCCGACCATTCCGCCGAAGTTGGGCGGCCCGGGAGCGCCAGCGAGCGTCAATACACCGCCAAGTCCGATCACAGTGGGAGGCGCCACGCGCGGCGGCATTCAACTCGCCGGCGGCTCGGATCGGGTACGAATTATCGATAACCTGATTCAAGGCGGCATCTGGAACGGCATTACCTTAGGGAGCTTGGCCAAAGTCGATGGTGAAGGCGAGGACGTACCGGATACGACGGACCAACCGGACCCCTGTGATCCGTGCAAACCAGTCGATACGACCGGTGATGAAGACCCGGCCGGCGGTCCGCCGAGATTTGTCTCCGCAGGGGATTTGTATGATATCGAAATCGCGCGAAATCGCATTACCGATATGGGCATCAACGGTATCGGCGTGGTTCGGTTTTTTAACATTCTGAACGGCGGCGATTTAATCGGCGTGCATAACTTGCATATTTACGACAACTTCATCACGCGCTGCATGCGCCGCGATATCGCGCAGGTTCGTCAATCAATGGAATGGCTTGTCGCGTATGGCGGCATCGCGCTCGCCAAGGTCAGTGACTTGCGCATTCTTCGCAATGAAATCATCAACAATGGCCGCCATCATCTGTTCCCCATTTGCGGGGTCTACGCCATATTCGTGCAAGGTCTGCAACTTGACGACAACCGCATCCTCAATAACGGCAGCCGTAGTATGGAGCCGGTCGACAATGCACACGTCGGCATACGCGGCGGCGTGCACATCTGGCTTGTTTTACCGTCACTCGATACGACGACGGAAACGAACTCGTTCTCGTCATTCAACCGTAATGCCTCGATGATCGACGGTCCTATCACGGCGTTGCTGCGTGACAATCTGATTGTGGCTCCACTCGGTCGCGCCGTCACCTTTTTCGCACTGGGCTCTGTCGTGGTCGGGCGCAATCGCTTGGTGACGGAAGGAACGACCGGGAAGGGGCTTGATTTAATCGCGACGACCGTCCTCATAGGAAACCTGGGCATCAGCAATGAATGGACTCTCGGCCTGCTCTTGGTGCTGATCCTGATACGAACGGGGAAATTACCCGATACAATGAAGGGCAGGGAATGCGAGTTGGCCCGTAACTTTGGACTGATCAATGTCTCGACAAAACCACCTTCGCTCTGGCCGCCTCTGATGCGAAAATGGAACAGCGGGAAAACGCTGTTTACGGAGAATCAGGTGACATTCGATGTGGCGGAAGATCCGTTCGCATTCGCTCTCAGTTCAATCGCTGTATTCTCGCTCGATGATCTGGGGTTCACCGATAACCAGTGCGAGGTCAACTCGACGAATTTCTTTGTCTTGACGGATGTCGTGCTCGGCGCCGGCAGCGTGCGAGTCGCCGATAATCGTCTTTCCGAAACCTGGCTCCGCGCATTGTTTTCCGGATGGTCGATCGGCGGCATGAACACGACGACGGACAATCAGGCCACACACTGTCTGCGGGCGCAGGCGTTTTTGCCGAATATGCTCGTCTTTAAGGACAACCTGTCCTTCGTCGAAGCGTTCTGCCCCGGCATATGCGGCCGCGATCAGGGGTAGACGTCGGTTTACGGCTCCGTCAGATTTGCAATGGGAGATCAGCAATGAACAATCAAGCACAAAAGAATCAGCGCTCCGAATTTCTTTCCGGGGAACCCACGGCCGAAGCGATACGAAAGCAATTTCTCGAAGCTCCCATGGCTGCGGCGCAACAGCCCGCCATCAACATCGGACTCGAGATGCTTGCTTTCATGGCTGCACTTCCAGGTGCCTTTGTGGCCTCCGAAGAGCGGGAACTCAACCGATTGTCGCGAACCACTGACGCAAGCAATGATCCACGCATGGAACGGTTAAAAGTATCGATCGCACGCGCTAAGGAATTGCGCGCCACAAGTCACCAAGGGAAGGTGCGTATAGACCGCGCATTGGTGTCGTTATCCGAAGAAGGTAACGTATTTCATGGTTTTATTTCGAATAATACGTTAGCGCCGCAAAAAGAACTGACGGTACGACTTACTGCCACTCGTGATGGTGTCAAAGACGAGACGCTTTTCTCAGCTACCACAAATGCCGATGGCTATTTCAGTATTCCTCTTGGCCGGGAGTCCGGCAAAAAGCGAAAAGGGCAACCTCCAGAGCCTAATGTCAAAAGTTCCGAGCGGATGGCTGAAAGGCTGTCCCGCAAGGCGGCTGCTTCAGCTGCAGCGCAGGGCGACGGCAACGAAATTGTTGCGCGGGTCGACGTTCTCGATGCCAAGTCAAATGTCATTCATGAAGATCCGGTACCCATTGTCGTCAATGCAGGCACCGTCTATCGTGAGTATGTAATCGAGAATGTCGAGGGAACGAATGACAGGGCACGGTATGCCGGTAACCCGGCGACACGCGAATTCCACGACACGCAGAATCTCACCAAACGTTGTCAGTTCGACGCCATCAAGCCCAGTGGTCCGATCTATTTCAGTAGTGTCGCGGATGCGGAAAAGGCCGGCTATAGGTATTGTGCCTACTGCTTCGGCAAGACGAAGTCGAAGCGGTAGTGGATCAGAGGCGATCTCAGCCAGCGAAGGTGGAGCCGAAGGCATGAGAGCGGCAGTTCCAATACAAGCCACCGACAGCCGTACGATGCATCATACTGCTCGGAGCCGCATCGGAGACCTATCCGACCATATTCGATTGTCCCAACCTTTTGGAGAAGTTCCCCTCTATCGAAAAACTTCCTGCGCCTGTGGTGGCGCATGCCCCGCATGCCAGGCGAAGTCTGCTGATCTAAAAATTTCCCAGCCCAACGATCCCGCCGAGATCGAAGCAGATCGGATTGCGGATCGAGTCATACGGATGCCGGTCCCTGAAACCCATTCGATAGTACACACCAGCCAGGCATCCAATACTATCCACCGTCAATGCGATGCCTGCGAGGCAGGGGATGAAATGCCCGTGCAGCGCAAGCCGTTGCCGTCAATCAGTGGTGCCCTACCAGGCGGCCCGGATCATGTCCGAAGCGCCATCGATTCCGGCGGGCGGCCACTGGATAAGACAATCCGTAATTTCTTCGAGCCGCGACTGGGTTATGATCTTTCAAACGTTCGCATTCATACAGATTCAACCGCCGAGCAATCGGCGAGGGCGATAAATGCCCGAGCATATACACTCGGCAGCAACATCGTCTTCGGCAGTGGCGAATACAAACCGGAATTAGAAACAGGCAGACACTTAATCGCTCACGAACTCGCGCACACTATCCAACAAACTGGCCATATAAACCGGCAAGATGATATGGATGCCGGAACATCAGAACCGGGCGATGCGGATGTTCCAGGTGCGGGAGTTCCGATACCCGGAAATGCTGAAAATCCAGTATCTGAACAGCGTATATGCGGTCCCGACATCACCGCATCGCTTACCACCATGCTAAGCACGGTCGAGCCGTGGTTCAGAGGACTATCTGGTTTCCAGCAGTCTAGAAGCTGTGCGGCGCTGGGCCCCGGCGGATTCTTTGTCGGAGTGAATCCGATCATGGCCTGGGATACCAGAGAGCTGTTCCTGCCGAACACCGGCTGGCTGGACGCCTATTTCCTGCGCAGGTCATGTGGTTCGCCACGGGATTCAGGATGCGACACCGATCCCACGCGAAACCTATGCGAGACGGCTGGAACCTGCGGCAATTCCGTACTCGTGGACGGCAAGTGCATGCTGGCTGGTACGGCCAATTATGCCCTCTTCGGGAAGATGTGCCGGCTTTGCCACGACTACACCGGGCGATGGAATCGTTGGGACATGCGGGCCATCATCGGGGCATACAAGACCATCTCGGGGGACGATTCGACTCCACCCAAGGAAGTGGCGTCGGCCGCCTACGACGGGACGTTTCCGACCGTGCCAGCAGCAGCGGAGAACCGCGGAACCTGCATTGGCCGCTGTGGCCTGACACATGGTGGTGCCTTCGACTTCATCTGGGAGCCGTACAGGTCTCGGTGATGCAGGACGTATTTGCGTCTGATCAACCAGCCTTCACACCGGACGGGTCCGGGGCGGAGAGCCGGAGCCGTGAAAGGCGTCGGAGGCTCAAACTGATCTAGGTTTCTATACTCGATAGATCAATATAGCGAACGTGATTGAATGGGAAGATGCCAATGTTTACCACGCAATCATCTGATGCTCAGACCAGGAGCTGGAAATACCAGCCATCTCAACTGGTGATTGCGAACGCCCCACATTATTCCTCTGTTTTCCCCTTTAGGCAGCCAATAGTCCACCGCAAAGCCTCGTGTGCCTGCGGCGGAGGCTGTCCCTCCTGCCAAGCACAATCTCACAAAATCTCCCAACCCAACGATCCCGCCGAGATTGAAGCCGATCGGATTGCCGATCAAGTGATGGCCTCACCGATGAATTCTCGTATCAGTGCTGCATCGCCGCACATCCACTGCTCCTCAGATCAATCGGATAGGCAGATGGATGTGGCCTCCGCCGGCGTGGATCACGTCCTTGCCGGCGGTGGTAGACCGCTCGATCAAGAACTGCAGCGGGACATGGAGCAGCGCTTTGGCCATGATTTTTCCCGAGTGCGGGTACATACCGGCACTGTCGCCGAACAATCGGCACGAGACGTCAGTGCGCATGCCTATACGGTGGGCAGCGATATTGTCTTCGGGCAAGGGCAGTTTGCACCTGGCACGCAGAGCGGACGTCGGCTGCTCGCGCACGAACTCGCGCACGTGATTCAGCAGTCGGTTGGCGTGCCAATGGTTCAGCGGCAGATCAACATCCCGATCTTCGATGAGTTCGACCCTTGTGTGATCGATCCGGTATTTGGCAAGAAAGTATGTGGCTCCTACGCCAAGACCGCGTGTGAAAAAATCCCTTCCTTGCCGGGATGCAGCTTTGTATGCGGGAAGTTAGGATGCAAAAAACCGGAGAAGCCATCCGTCTCTTGTCCTACCGGTTTCCGCCCCGGCACATCGGCAGATTTCAAAGACCAATGCTGCATTGAAAAAAAGACAATCAATCCGGATCAGACGACAGAAGACAATACGATAGAGAATGCAAGCACCTGTTGTCCACCGGCTCGTGCTGCGTCCACACCGTTGGGCCTGCGTTGTTGTCCGGTCGGCGAAATAGCATACAACGGGCAATGTACCAGCGGCTCTGAACCTCAACCTCCTGGACCAACTCCGCCGCCTGGTTCTTTCTCACCCTGCCTGCCTGGAGAAAGACCGAACCTCTTCGGCGGGTGTTGTGGGCCGGGAGACCATACCGATAAGCAAGGTCATCCCTGCCTGCCCCTGCCAACTCCGACGCCGATACCGGACCCGCCCTCTACCTCAGCGCCCGAGAATGTTGTGCTCCATTTCAATCAGGACCGACCGATGATTGGATGGGGGAAAACAGAGGCCACCTTGCTGCGAAGCCTCACGACCGCAAGTAAGTCCGCGTGGCCTGTTCTGCTTGAACAGTTGAAGAGCAATCCGTCATTGGTACTCCAACTGGTCGGAAAGGCTTCGCCGGAGGGTCCGGAGGCTTATAACCTGGACCTGGCTCAGCGTCGCGCTCAACTCGTTATGGAAGTGCTCGTCGATAAAGGAGTCGGACGCGGACGTCTCGTCGATGTCGCGCCTGAGTGTACTCAGGTCGAAACCGGGATATATGCCTGCGGCGAAGTTGGTGCTATCGGCCCAGAGGATCGTCAGGTGAAAGTCGTGTTTGCTATGAGCAAAAATGCAAACCCATAGCCGACGGAGCTGGAAAGTGCCAAGCTGGTTATAGGAATTTTACAATTAGGATGTATGAATAGATGACGGCCTGCCCCATTGGGAAGTTTAAAAATCGCTTGGAGCTGACCCCGCACCGGCTAGTGAGTCAGCCCACATCAGTATCGTCCCTTCCACTGCACGATCAATCTCAGATTCAGAGAAAAGCTTCTTGCGCCTGTGGTGGCGCATGTCCGGCGTGCCAGGCGAAGTCCGCTGATCTAAACATCTCCCAGCCCAACGATCCAGCCGAGATCGAAGCGGATCAGGTTGCCGATCGAGTCATGCGGATGCCGGTTAGGGATGTACGGCCTCCTGCAAAAGTGGAGCATTCCAGTCATATCATCCATCGAAAATGCGACGCATGTGAAACAGAGGAACGGGAAGAGATTTCTGAGTCGGTCATGCGCAAAGAAGCCTTTGCCTCCGCTACACCCGATCCGCCTCCCGGCGAGATCCCACCGTCGATCAAGAATGTTCTGCATTCGGCTGGACAGCCGTTGGATTTCGCGACTCGAAGTTTTTTCGAACCGCGTTTCGGACTAAATCTTAGTCACATCAGAATTCACGTGGATTCCGCCGCCGCGCAATCGACAAGGTCGATCAATGCGCGAGCATTCACGCTGGGAAACAATATTGTCTTTGGCAGCGGAGAGTATAACCCTCGATCCGAATCGGGCCGACGCCTGCTCGCGCACGAACTGTCTCATGCCTTTCAGTCGAAACGCACGGAACCGGTCATTGCCCGGCAGTCGGCGCAATCTGCGCTCGATCCTGCCGCCACCCGACGCAAAATGGTGGACGCGGCCGCAAGTTGGCTTGCGTCGCTCGCCAGACAGGTTGTGGTAATGCGCCAGATGGCCGCGACTGCTCTTGCCACAACGCCGGGCAGCGCGGCGGGGCCGAGAGCATTTCACCAATACCTCAATCAGGAAAGTCTTGAACGGTTGTTGAATAATGCCATCTCCGTCTTTGAGGCGCAAAAAAGCGATAACCCATATGTCAATTTTCCCGTGGAAAGTCCGGAACAAACGAGGATGGGCGACGCGTATGCCCGCGCCATGGAGCAATTGGGGCTGGCGATCGAGGAAGCGCGCGTCAATGGCGCGAATCTCGCGCCAGACGTCCGCGATGCGCAGGAAAGGGGCTATGGTCGCAACCGCATGAGGTGGATCGAGGCGAATCCCGCCGCACCACTCGCGGCTGGAATCCGCGACACATTTACGCAGACGGAACAGGATATTTCCGCCAGACGTCATCAACAGACAACTACGGAATTCTCAAATCTGGCAGCGAACCTGCATATGTTCAATCTTGCCGGGGAAGGCGCGAGACGGCTCAGGCTGGCATTACTCAACGCCAGTTACCGGCTCGTACGCGATCCGACCTCGGGCGACGTCAGCGCGCAATCCGACGCAGCGCTAACGATAACCGTTCAGCCGATTCTCGATCAACTGGACGGATACGATTGGGCTATCTCGCAAGCCGTCTCGCGTCTCATGCGAGCTGAGGCACGGACGCGCGAATTTGTTGCCGCCCCGATCGCAAACGCCGCCGTCGGTAATACGTTGCAGGCGCACTTCGCCACCCGAGATCCGGGTTATGCCGCCTTGCTTGCCGACCGTCTTGCTCGAATGGCCCGTGAACTTCGCGGGCAAGGCTCGCTGGTGGTTCACGCCCGCAATCCGCAGGATCCGTCATGCACGATCGGAAGCGTCGGCGGCGGCCTGTCGATGACCGCGGCCCATGCCGAGCCGAATAACTTCTATTTCTGTCGCAGCGTCACGATCGGCGATGAGAACGACGTCAGCACGGTGATACACGAAAGCGCGCACGCGACGATCCCGAGTCTCGGCTCGCGCGCGCCGCTGACGGCAATGTCCGATACTCCTCGCGACCGTTCATATCCGGGCGAACGAATTTACTCGCACCTGACGACGGAAGAGGCACTCGATAACGCAGAGTCGTATGCGTTCTATGTCGACGAACTGCTCGGAGTTCAGGCTCAGCGTGCGACTGCGCCGAATGATCAGATAACCGGTTGCGCCGATCCCGTTTCGGTTGAAGCTGCGATCGCTCGTGCAACCTATCGCATAAGGCTCGGCGCGATGTGGGGAGAACAGACGTTAAGTCAGTTTCGCGGACAAACGTTGCCGCAAGGCATTATCGATGTCATCCGCCACGGCTTTCCAGCCACGGATGAAGCACGGTCGAGAGCGATTCTTACCCACCTGAGTTATCTTGCGAGTTCGCTGAACTATTATCTTCCGGTGACGTGTCGGTCCGCATCGGATGCCGAGGCGCGCGCCGGAGCATTGATCTATAGCCGCTCGAACAGAGTAACGGCCACGGGTCTTTCGTCAACCTTGGCACGGCGCAGCGGAGATACAATTTTCGTGTGCCCGGCGTGGCTGACGTCTGGAGTCGATGTTCAGGAGGATTCGCTCGCCTCCATCCTCGTTCTCCGCTATCGCTCGACGGTTCCTGTGGCGGACGTGGAAGGCATAGTAAATTTAATGAGGTTCATTCAGGAAGAGGCGCACCCGTTGCTGACAGGCCGCACACTGCAGCAGCATCAGGACGCCGACGCGCCGCCGTGATAGTTTTTCTTCGGAATTTGAAATGAAGAGTTTCGCCAGAACTTTCGGTAACGATAAAGAAGGGCGCAGCCTCGCGCAATCTGATCATTCGTCTCTGCCTTCGAACGACAATGCGCTTGCGAGTAGTGACCAGTCGCCGATCCGCCGCCAATCGTCCTGCGTTTGCGGAGGCGGTTGTCCGGCGTGTCAGGCGAAATCCGCCGATCTCAACATCTCCCGACCTAACGATCCAGCCGAGATCGAAGCCGATCAGGTTGCGGATCAAATCATGCGAATGCCGGATGACATTTCGGCAGCTCCAACAGGATCAGCTGGAGTATCCATCCAGCGGCGAAATCACGGATCATCGATCACGGCCATGCCGATTCTTCAGCGGACGGAGGCCGACGGCGAGAAGCCCCAAGAGGAAGGTAGCCGTTGTCCAAGTTGGCGTGGCGATCCAGAGAGCATCAGCAAGCGGGCGGGGGAGTTTTACGCGCGCAATCATTTGATGCCGCCGTCACAAGCCACCGTGGAGCGGATCGACTGCGAGCCGCCGATTGCCAATGGAAACTATGGCTGCTACGTCCATTTTAGCGATGGGCTGGTGCTGCGTGTGATCGTGCGCGAAACGGATATTGTCGTCGGCACTGGGCCGGGGCCGATCACCACGGAACATCCGCCGCCTGCCACACCGTTGTGTTTTTATGAATATTCCTGCCCAGAGGGCGAGTTGGTGTTGACGGTCAAGAAGTGTCAGAGCTCGAAACCGAGCGGATCATCGAGCCCACCCGCTGTTGCACAACGAGCGGCTGCGTCCGATGCTCGGAGTTCGATAACGGCTCCGCCGATCGTGCACGAGATATTGAACTCGCCTGGCCACACATTGGATTCCGTCACACGTGCTTTCTTTGAGCCGCGCTTCGGGCATGACTTCAGCCGGGTGCGGGTGCATACGGATGAAAGGGCGGAGCAGTCGGCGCGAGATGTAAACGCTCATGCCTACACCGTGGGGAATGACATCGTGTTCAGCACCGGAAAGTTCTCGCCTGCAACGCAAGAAGGTCGGAGGTTGCTGGCACATGAGCTTACGCATGTGATGCAGCAAGAGCTTACCGGACCAGAGCAATTGCAATGATAGGTTGTCGCGCGACCAACGAGCGAAGATGTATGGGGGGATTTCGGATCACGAGATCGATGTGCGGATGTCATTGCACGGGCGCAAGGTTTGGTATTTTTTCGTGAATGGAAGCGGCTGGCGGGTGATCCAAATCGATTGAACACCTTGCGTGCCACATTATTTCCGTCAAGAAGTGGCGGCTTTTGAGGCAACGTGGAACGACGGGCATGATTGGGCACAGGATGAAGTCAATTCTTTCTTATCGCTGGGAGAGATGGTTCTTAGAGGATGTGCGGCATTAGGTTGGATAGGTTGATAGAGAACGTCTCGCTTTTTCTGTTTACGCACTCTCAGTCCGCATCTTAAAATATTTTACTTGGCCGGTAAGGCGCGCCATTTCCCCATACCAAATACCAATATCGTCCTGCGCATGAGCCGTATCCGACTTGTCCCACTTCCTCTTGCCGCCTCTCTGCTCGTTTTGACGTTCTTGTGTGTTCTCGTGAAACCTCTCCTTGCGACACCTGGAGAAAATCCGGAGCTCTTACCTATCCAGAAAGCCGCACCTGCAGCGGTGGTGATTGAAACGGCCGGGAGTGAAGGGGAGCTGCGGCGGCAGATGCGTGAGAAGAACGGGGTCACCGGACTCCGTACCGGAACGATTCGGTTTTCCGAGGCCCCGACAGGGAGTTTTGGTTTCATTTCACCGCAGTCTCTTGGCATGGTTTTGGTGACCCAGAGTCCTGATCTCGTGTTGGAGCGAGTGGCTTCGACTGCTAATGCCTATGAAATCCATAAGGTCGTCGGCGGCAGCGGGTTGCTGGTTGGATTCATGGACCGGGAGGCGGCGTCTCAGATTTCCTCCGGCGAACGGTCCAAGAACCTGCGCATTGCGCTCTACTCGAACTCCGTGGACAAGGCACCCATCATCGTCGCTGTCCCCTTGATTAAGTTGATGGCGGACCGGATGCCGATTAGGCTCGACCTCAAAAAATCAGACGGTCCCGTGATACTGGATATGGATTTGCAGGGCACGGTGGGCCGGAAGTCATCTGTTGGACGATAGCAAGATGAAAAGTACGAAGAGCCGGCTGTGAAAGTATTGACAGTCCATGCGAAGTTGAGTATCTTGCAGCCCTTGCTATCGGCTATATCTACATCGACGGTGAACATCTCTTTCTGATCGGGTCTGTTTGGGTGTTACCGAAACTATTTTGTCTTCCCATTATTAGTTGTTACTTGAGCGGGCTGAATAGCCGTCGCTGCCTACTATTTACAGTTAAAGGAGGTCGGTCCATGCGTCGTTTCCATTCCCCATCAACCAGGGTCTTACGCTGGCTCGCTGGCATCGCACTGTTTGTTGCGCCGTCGGCAGTGCTCGCTGAGACTCCATCGCATGTGGCGATGAACCATCAGCTGCCGGGTTGGACCGAACAGCTGAAAGGGCAAACTATCATCGAGGATGCAATGGAAGGCCGGCCCGAGCGTACCGCCATGGTCGAACGCCAGCACCAGCGTATCATGCAGCAAATGGAGCAGGATGCGGCCGCGCAGCACACCGGCGGGTTCTACAATAACATGAGCATGATGCACCAGTACGGCGCCGGCAATCAGGACATTCTGCTCATGTCGAATCCCGGCGTAGAGCCGGTGTCGGCGTCGGGTGGGCGTTGTCCCGCGGCAGCGCCGGTCCGGCAGTATGATATCTCCGCGATCAACGTGGAGATTTCGCTCAACCAGTGGCTGGATTTCTATCCCGGCTACATGTACGTGCTCACCGAGAACATCGACAAGGTGCGTGAAGAAGAGGGGAAAAACCGCGATGCCCGCGAGAAGGAGGGCTATGATCCCGGCGCCGTGACCAACGGCCTGCAGAGTCAGTGGATCCAGCCGCTGGTCATTCGGGGCAACCAGGGCGATTGCGTGAAGATCACGCTTCGCAATCAACTGGAGGGTGAGGAAGAGGTCAGTCTCAACATTCACGGCTCCAGCATGGTCGTCGCGGCGACAGGCAAACCGGCAACGACGACGAACCCGGACAGTATCGCGGCCCAAGGGAAGACCGTGGAGCTGGAATGGTATATTCCGCCGATCCAGCAAGAGGGTGGGCGGCAGTTCCACTCGTACAGCAACGATCGTGAGCTGACGGTCATGGGTCTGTTCGGCACGTTCGTCGTCGAGCCGAAAGGGTCCGAATATCTCGATCCGCTGGGAACCGGCGAGCCGACTCCCATGAAGAGCGGCTGGCAGGCGATCATCAAGAACGGGACTGGTCCGGATTTTCGAGAGTTCGTCATCATCTATCATGAGGTCGGCGATGAAGCCTTCCGTCCGTTGAACAAAAAAAGCGACTTCATTCCGCAACGCGATCCCTTGACCGACGTCTACCGGCCGGTGGCCCGCGCCCTGAATTACCGGAGCGAGCCCTTCGGCGTCGATAACATGCAGACGCAGCACGAATACTTCGGCTTCGAGGACGAATCCATGTCCTATAGCGCCTACACGTTCGGCGATCCGGCGACCACCGTGCCGCGCAGTTATCTGGGCGACCCGGCGAAGTTCCGTCTCGTCCACGGGGGATCGGAAGTGTTCCATTCGCACCATCCGCACGGTGGCTCGATCCGCTGGCCGCGAAGCCCGCGGGCGATCGATGAAATGCCGTTGTGGCACACCGCGAAGAACGGGCCGGTCAAATATCCCGTGATCCGGACCAAGTCCGACCGCGTGGATGTGGAAGTCATCGGACCGTCCGAGACCATGGATTTGGAAACCGAGTGTGGCTCAGGCCTCTGCCAGCAGTTGGCCGGCGACTTCTTGTTCCACTGCCACGTGGCGCACCACTACATCGCGGGCATGTGGGGGTATTGGCGGGTGTACAACACGTTGCAGCAGGGTGAGTATCACAACGATGTCATGCCTGATCTGCGGGAGCTGCCGGACCGTGCCGGCAGGTTGAAAGCTGGTATAACCTCGGATGCACTGATCGGCAAGACCGTCGATTGGTTCGGTAAACAGTTCCGCATCATTGAAAAGGGTAAGACCGATTGGAAAGCCGATCCGGCCGTCGTCACCATTAAGGATTGGGTGGAGATGCAATTGCCGCCGCAGGGCAAGCCGGGTCATCATGACGACGAAAAGAAGCAGACGCTTGCGTATGATGCCAGTGTCTTGGATTGGGCCTGGCAAGGCGCTCGCGCCATGACGGAGCGGGAAAACACGATACCGAACCCGCGGTACCAGTCGCCGAATCCAGGCCAGCGGGTACCCATTGTATTCGAAGAGGCCACGGGCAAAGTCGCCTGGCCCCACTTGAAGCCGCACTTCGGGCGCCGTGTGCCGTTCTCGCAGAATCATAATCCGTCTCCGTGGCTGGACATGATCCATCTCGACGACGACGGGTTGCCCAGCTCCTACCCGGCGAAACCCGGGGAAAACGGCCGCTGGAGCATGTGTCCGGAAAACGCCGGCTCAAAGAAATACAACGTCCACTTCATCCAGACTCCGATGACGCTGGCGGACAAGCAAGGCGATACGCCGGCCATCGTGGACAAGGATGGGTTGATTTATGTGCTGCACGAAGAGGAAGCGAAGGTCCGCAAGAGTGACATTAAATACCCGCTGGTGGTGCGCGCCAATATTTATGATTGCATCGACTGGATGCTGACCAGCGAGTGGCTCGATGACGACCATATCAACTTCCAGGCATCGAAGGTCAATACACACTGGCATTTCCTGCAGTTCGACAATCAATCGTCCGACGGCGTCATCACCGGCTTTTCATACGAGCAATCGGTGCGTCCGTTCACGATGTTGGAGAAAAAGGTGAAGAAGGGCCTTCCCGTGCCGATGAATACCGTCTTCACCAAGCCGGCGAAGAAAGGTGACCGGGTCATTACGGTCAAGAACGCCGCTCAATACCATCCGAACGCGGAACTCCTGATCGGAGCGGACAACGTCGGAGGCAATGAGATCGGACGGGTCAAATCGATCAAAGGCAATCAGATCACGCTCTACCGTCCGCTGAAACACGCTCATCCGGTCAACGACATCGTGACGGTAGAGTTTGTCCGGCAGCGGTTCTGGGTGGATTCCGACGTGGGCACTGTGTTTTGGCACGACCATGCGCTGGGGCGGGTCACGTGGCCGCACGGAGGCTTTGGCACGATCATCATCGAGCCGGTCGGGTCGACGTACCATGATCCCAAGACGGGCAAACAGATTCGAAGCGGACCGATCGCCGACATCCGGACGGCAGAGCCCGTGGGATACGGCGTGAACGGCAGCTTCCGAGAGCTGATGGTGCAGCTGAACGATACCGTGCCGCACACGGTGAACATCGTCACGGAGGGCAATCCGCCGGGGCAGCCGATTGAGGTGGCATTGGAAGCCGGCAAAACGGTGTCCTTCCCCATGCCGGAAAAAATTCCGATGGCGCCGATGGGGCTTCTCAACGGAGGGACGCACACGACGGGCGGCGGTTTGAACTTCAAAGCGGAACCGATCTCGAGTCGCTTGGCCGCCAATCCGGATCCGTCGAAGCTCTTCAGCAGCGCCGTCCATGGCGACCCGTATACACCGATGGTGCAAGCCTATCTGGGCGACACCGTGGTCTTCCGGCTGCTGCAAACCATGGCGAATGAAACGATGGTCTGGACGCTCTCCGGTCACACGTATCTCACCGAGCGTTACGCGGGGGATGCCAACCGGAAAAACTCCATCCATATCGGGATCGCCGAACGGTACGACTTGGTCGTGCCGCACGCGGGCGGTCCGCGGCTCCAGCCGGGTGACTACATCCATTTCAATGGTCGTACGTCAAAGTTTTCCGAGGGTGCCTGGGGTATCCTGAGGGTGCTGGACAAGGAGACTCCTGACCTGCAAAAACTGCCTGCTGGGTATAGCCGTCGAAACGAGATTCCGAAGCCGCTGGCGGTGTGCCCGGCAGAGGCTCCGGTGAAGAGTTTCAACGTCGTGGCGATGGATTATCCCTCGATGAAGTTGAATCCCAAAGCGCCCGACGCCATCGAGGTCGACTTCGAGCGGACGATCAAGATGGTCAATCCGGACGCGAAGATTTACGCGCTGGAAGAAGAGGCCACGAAGGTCGCAGGAGGCATTCAACCGATGCCGCTGACCTTGCGGGCCAACGTGGGGGACTGCATTAAAATCAAGCTGACGAACAAGATGAAGAATGAGCGGGCCTCTTTCTCGGCCATCGGGTTGGCGTTTGATCCCAAGGATTCGTTGGGGGCGAACGTCGGCAATAACCCCGGCGATCAGACGGTCGCGCCGGGAGAGAGTCGGGCATACACCTATTACGCGGATCCCTTCTTGGGCGAAACGGCCTCGTTGGTTTGGGATTGGGGTAACGTGGTCACCAATCCTCGCAACGGACTCTACGGGGCGCTGGTGATCGGCCCCAAGGGTGCGAAATACCGGGATCCCAAGACCGGCGCGGATGTGTCTCAGAAGAACAGCTGGGTCGCCGATGTCATCGTGGATCGAACGGTTCCGGGCTATGAGCACCGGGTGAACTATCGTGATGTGGCCTTGTTCTTCCAGGATGAGGACAACATCATCGGAACGAGCTTCATGCCCTACGTGCAAAATACCGCCGGTCTCACCGCGGTGAACTACAGGGCGGAACCCTATCGATTCCGCGAAGAGACGGGTTGTACCCTCGGCAAGGTGTTCCAACCCTGTGTCGTGGGCAAGCCGGAGGATCCGGCGACGCCGCTCATCGAGGCGCATGTGGGCGATCCCGTGCGCATCCATGTGTTCGGCGCGAGCAACGAGCAAAACGGCATGTTCAGCGTGGAAAATCATGAATGGCCCATTGAGCCGTTCATGCGCGGCGCGGACATGATCAGCCTGGTGGAATTCTCCGGGTCGGAGACGCTGGATGCGTTCATCCCGAGCGCCGGCGGGTATTTCCGCATGCCGGGCGATTATGTCTGGAGCAATCAGCGCCTGCCGTACGCGCAGTCCGGGCAGTGGGGCTATTTCCGAGTATTGCCGGCCGGGGATCAACGGCTATTGCCGCTCTCCGGGGGCAAGGCAGGAACGAAGAGTGCTTCTATTGATGAAGCGGCGCATGTCGTTCCGGTAGCGGCACAGTAACCCGATTGCCTCTCAGAATGGGGTAATCAATAGATAGAAGAGGGGGAGGCCTGTGCTCCCCCCCTTTCTTTTATGGCAGACATCGGGCACCATCAAAAAAACCGGTTCCAAATTGGAAATGGGAATGCGATGAAGACAATGTTCGTTCCTGCCCTGCTCATCTTGACCTGTGTTTCAACGGCCTGGTCCTATCAAGAAATCGAAGTGAAGAACGGTGGAACCATTACGGGAAAAGTGAGGATGACGGAAGGGAAACCGATCCCTAAAGGGTACAATCTCATCACCTTTCCGGATCCCGTCTATTGCGGACGAATCTCCACCGGGACCGGGTGGAGGATTTTAGACGAGTTTAACGTTTCGGCAGATCGAGGCCTCAAAGATACGGTTGTTTTGCTGGTCAACGTGGCGAAGGGGAAGCCGTTCAAATTCGTGCCACCCACGATCGAGGCGCGCGACTGCCGGTTCTTGCCGTTCGTCAGCGTGGTGAAAGACCAAGCCGAGGTTCGGGTCGTCAATATGGATCCGGTGTTTCATGACATTCAGGCGTATGAAACGTCGGAACTGGGCCCGCGGGTGCTGTTCAATACACCCCTTCCGATGAATCCTCTGCACAAACGTGATGTCGGGTCCGAGAGTCACGAGCATCTGGCCGGACAACCGATGGTCGAAGTCGTCAGGATGACGAAGAACCGTCGGATCTTCGTGATGCAGTGTGGATTTCACGCCTACATGGAAAGCTGGGGGCTTGCCGTGGACAATCCGTATTACATGGTGACCGATGCGGATGGACAGTTTTCACTGCCTGATGTGCCTGCCGGCGACTATACCTTGATGGCGTGGCATCCCAGCGTAGGGACGATGCTCGAAAAGAAAATATCGGTTTCAGCAAAGCAGACGCATCAAGTCGATTTCACGTTCGAATCTCCCAAAGGGCGTCGAAGTGTCCACCAAATCGCGGAGAATACGCATTACGGGTTGGGAGCGCTTGGAAAACCCACCGAGATTCGTCCGACTCTCGAACTGCAGATACCGTAATGCGGTTCTTTTGTAATGAGGGGAAACCATCGCCCGATGAGCAGAGTTGTCTCGTGTCTTGTCAGTGTCAGTGCCGTCTTTGCCTCGGCAGTGACCCTCTCATCACCAACGTCGGCACGCGCGTATGAAGTCGTAGATGTACAACACGGTGGAACCGTCGAGGGGACGATTACTCTCGATGGACCGGTGCCGGAACCAAAGGGATTCAATCTCATCACTTTTCCGGATCCAGCCTATTGCGGACGTATCTCCAACGGTCGCGGCTGGCGCCTTCTCCATGACTTCGTCGTCGGCCATCAGGGAGGATTGAAAGATGCCATTGTGCTCCTGGAAGGGATCGATGCTGGGAAGCCGTTTGAAGTGTCCGTTCCTCTAATCGAAGCCCGTGATTGTGTCTTCCAACCGTTCATGACCGTCGTCCGTAACGGGCACGCGGTGGAAGTGATCAACATGGATCCCGTCATGCACGACATTCAGGGTTATGAGACCTCGCCGGAAGCCGGTGCTCGCGTCTTGTTCAACGCGCCTCTGGTCATGAATCATCAACATCGGCGAGGGGATCTCCGTGCCATGCATGACCATGCTCCTGGCAAATCACTCGTCGGGCCGATTTACCTCAACAAGGGCCGACGGACGTTCTACATGCAATGCGGCTTCCATGCGTACATGGAAAGTTGGGCGATGGCCGTCAATAATCCCTACTATGCCTTGACCGATGCCGAAGGTAAGTTCACGATCGATCGTATTCCCCCCGGCACCTATCAATTGGTGGTGTGGCATCCTCATACGGGGCCTGGAACGTCCAAGTCCGTCGTGGTGAAACCGGATGGAACACTCATTGAGCAACTTTCAGTGCCCGCCCCCAAAGGGAATCGAACCGCATATAAGGTGACGGATAATCCTCGATTCGGCCTTGAGTCTTTGGGGTATTCCATCGATATCCAGCCGATGGTCGAACGCCAGCATTGACGGCCCACACACAAAGCAAGTGAACGGTAAGCCCTCTCAAACGCAAGTTTTTGCGAAGGGCGATCGGCTGAGGGTAGAGCACGGATATGCCGCATCGGGTGAGGCTTTCCGCAACTGAAGGAATTGTTGGTGGGGCCGTTGACAGACTGGAATCGTGCTTCAGTGGAGGATAGAGAAAGGATGAAAGGTGTTGGTTTTTGGTTGGGAGCCATGGTCTTATGCGCATTCGTATGGTGCATGGTGACCCAAGAACCTGTTTTTGCAAGGCCGACATCGGCCCCACAGCAGATTCAGATTCTCTATGACAAGAAGGACTATCAGAAGGCTCTTGAAGAGTTCGCCAAGCTGGATCGGGAAGCATCAGGCACGCCCGATGTCCGCCGACTCAAGGTTCGCACGTTGCTTGGGATGAAGAATCCTCAGGGGGCACTGGAAGAATATGACAAGCTTGCCGAATCCCTGAAGCATGACGATCAGCGGATCCTTCGGGAAGTCGCGCTGGAATTTGTTGCCGTCCTCACGAATGATATGCGGGAGCAAATGCGCGGGGTGGCCTATACTGCTCTCAAGGACTGGCACAATCCCGAAGCAATCCCATTGTTGGAAGGCGGGCTCAGTGACGGTTCCGGCATTGTCCGAGCGTTGGCGGCTGAAGGACTTGCGAAGTTAGAAGCCGGCCGCCGCTCGGCTCGATTTCGGAAGGCCCTGGATGATCAGGCGGTGCTGGTACGGGAAGCGGTTCTCAAGGGGTTTGCGAAAGCGGGCGATCCATCGGTCATATCGCTCGTCGAGCCGCTATTACAAGATTCTGAGGCGCGGGTGCGAGTGGCAGCGGCTGAAGTCCTCTGTCATCTGAAACGGCTCAAGGGCTGCGAACTGCTGTTGCAGTATGCAAGGGCGCTTCATCCGGATGAGCGGACCTCGGCAATCCGTGCCCTGGTCGATCGACAGGGAACAGAAGCTTTGCCGGTCCTTATCGAGGCGAGTGAGCACAAACAGCCGTCGGTGCGTGGGGCTGCCGCGACAGGGTTCGCGCACGTGCCCACTACAGAAGCCGTGACTGTGCTGACGCGACTTCTAAAAGACCCGCTCCCTCCTGTGCGGATCGCTGCGGCAGTCAGCTTAGGACAGTTGCATGGATTGGACGCGCGTTCGCCATTGAATCAGGCTCTCGATGATCGTGATCCCGCCGTCAGGGCGTTCGTCATTGGTGCGTTACTGAGGCAGGGCGAGCGGTATGACGTCATAGCCGCGCCGGTCCGGGCTCTCACCACCGAAAAAGTGACCGCCGTCCGTGCTGCCGTGGCACGGGCCTTAGGGTATGCCGGAGAGCCGAATCGCGAACCGGCGCGATCGACTTTGATGCGGCTGGTCCAGGATACCGTACCTCGAGTGCGGATTGCGGCGATCAAGTCGATGGCCAAGGTCGAAGGCCCGAGCTCGATCGCGATTCTCAAACAAAGCCTGCACGACGAGGACGATGCTGTTCGGGCAACGGCAGGGGGCGCGCTCCTCACGGTTCTCGCGCCGAACGAATAGGTGCAGACCTGTATTCTGCTTCCACGATGTTCATCGAGAGGCCGGCGCCGATGTTCCATTCCAAGACTGTGGTACGGTGGATGCTCTTTTGATCTCGGGGAAGGAGTGTGCTCCGATGATGGTTCGATCTGCAGCTATGTCAATATTGTCGTGTCTTGTGCTCAGTGGATCTCTTTCGTTCGCAGAAGACCGATTGCCTCAGGATTCCATCGAGCTACTGACCGGTAAGGACGGCGCGCCGATGATCGTGGTTCCGGCCGGCTCGTTTCCGATGGGGGTCCCGCTTGGAGCCCGAGACGGGGGACGCGACGAATACCCACGTCATGACGTGTTTGTCGACACATTTGCGATCGACAAATTTGAAGTGACGAACGGCCGTTATCTGGAGTTCGTGAAGTCCGCGGGGCATCGCGTTCCCCAGAATCCCAGGAATCCGACGCGAAATCTTTGGCAGGGGGACAGCATCACCGATTCGCTGATCGACCGGCCTGTGATCAACGTGGATTGGTTCGATGCGGAGGCCTACTGCAAATGGGCGGGTAAGCGACTCCCCACTGAAGCCGAATGGGAAAAGGCGGCCAAAGGGACGTCCGATAGGCGATTTCCTTGGGGTAATGTCGAACCGACCGGCAAGCATCTCAATTACAATCAGCGGTGGATCGGAGAGAAAACTCTCATGCCCGTCGGGAGCTATGAGGCTGGCAAGAGCCCCTACGGCGTCTATGACATGGCCGGCAATGTCTGGGAATGGGTCAACGACTGGTATGATGCCCACTACTATGAGAAGAGCCCGGATAAGAATCCAAAAGGCCCGGATACAGGCACAAAGAAAGTCATTCGAGGCGCGGGATGGCAAAACGAAACGCCCACCGTTCGCGTCTTTACCCGGGTGGAAAGCGATCCGACGGTTCGCAGTGAATCCACGGGGTTCCGTTGCGCGACTGATGCACCGATGAAAAAGCTTGCAGGGGAATAGTCAAACCTCTAGCGTTGCGCGCCGCTCCGCACATTGGTCGGAACGATCCCCGATGGCTAGGGGGATACGGAGATCAATGATCGCGCGCACCGGAATCCGATCGTGGCGGAACGCTGGTCTGGAGGGGCACCGCCTCTGGTCGCCGTTCGGAGCATGATCCGGTTGCTTTTCCAGGAGCCGCCGCGAACGCCCCGGTAGCGTCCTGTGGCCGGGCCTGGCGGATTGCGCTCCGGCATATAGGCGTAGTAGTCGAACCCGAACCAATCCTGCACCCATTCCGCGATGTTTCCCGCCATATGGTGAAGGCCATAGGGACTTCTGCCTTTCTCGTGTGAATCTACGGATTCGAGAATGGGGATCTCATGGACATGATGCTGTCCGAACATCGCGAGCGCAGAGTGAGGGGCGGTTTCTCCCCAAGGAAATAGGTTGCCCTCAGGCCCCCGCGCCGCTTTCTCCCACTCAGCCTCGGTCGGTAATCTGGTGCGCTTTGCCGCACATATACGAGTTGCCTCGGCCCAGGTGACATAGAGCGCGGGCCACCGGGACAGGGTCTGGTCCGAGATGGAATGGACGGTGATGACGTGCCAGAGGAGTTTCTGCAGCTCGTCGGATGGAAAGAGTTTCTGTTGTTGTAAGAAGGCCAGGTATTCCCCGAGGCTTACTTCGTCGCGATCTATTTCGTAAGCGTCCAGCCAGACTCGATGTTGGGGAATTTCCGTATCGTCGAACTGGGTCCAGTTACCATGGGGATCACCATCGACTCTTTTGGTGCCGAGCAAAAATGGGCCAGCCGGGATGGTCACCATCGATGACAGCTTGGCCAGTCCCGCGATCTCCGTTAAATGGCGGGCCAATTCCTGTGAGAGTTTCGATCCAGCCTCTGCCATATGACGGGGGCCTATGATGACGAAGAGGCAAAGGGCGGTCGCGAACACTGCACAACGGCGCGGCATCAGCTGGTCTCAGGGAGATTCATTGCGGGGCCAATTCGGATCGCACTATAGACCCGACGTCCCTATGCTTACAATAGCTCCAAACCGTCTATGAGTGTGAGCCATGTAAACAGCAATCCTGAAAGAGATACGCTTGGTCTCCCTGCGTGTGGATGACTCCACGACTTCGATTGAGTCCTGGCGAACATGAAGACAGTTGAGGAGTATTTTGCACATCTGTATCACAGGTGCCTAAAAGAGGAAACCTTGAGTCATGCCGGCACTCTTTCAGAAACAAGGCTATCCGACTATAGTACACAAAATCGGAGTGCGAACCGCTTGTGGAAGGAGTGTCGAATGAGAAAGGATCATCTATGTGCGGATCCTTGCATACGCGTATCTGCGTTCGGTGTGTGGGCCGTCACAATGATATTCACTCTCCCGGTCGGAGCTGAGACGGCGCCACTCAGCCAGGACGCGTTTCTCCGCGCGAAACAGGTGACGGTTGGAATCCTGGCGGATACACAAGATCAGCGAACACCGGAGAAACCCGGGAAGATCGTCGTCCGAGGAACCGGAGTTCATCTGCGAGACGGCTATGTGATTACCGCGAGGCATGCCGCGGAAAAGCACGCTCTCTCGACAGGTACCGTCGTTCAGAAACATATCAGTGTGCTGACACACGACCTCAACGAGCTTCCGGCTGATCTTGTCGGCGACAGCGCATTCATGGATATTGTGGTGTATCGGATTGCAGAACCGCATCGCTCTAAACTGCAGGCGGAGACATCATTTGCCAAGAGTGATGTTTCACCTGGGATGGAGGTCTTCACGGTCGGCTATCCGCTCGGCTGGGGGCCGACCATGGCATTTGGGAGGCTCGGAAATACGAATACCTTCCTGCAAACCGTCGATACCCGTCTTATTCAAGCTGATCTTTCAGCCTGCAATGGAAGCTCGGGGGGTGGGCTGTTCAACGCACAGGGAGAAATCGTCGGAGTTCTTCATGCCGTCATTCAAACCGGCAAAGAGGAGAACCAGGCGCATTGCAGCCGGATGACGTTTGCCATTCCCGGAATTCTCGCCGAGCGCATCGTACACGCGGCTCTTTCAGGAAAACCTCTGGCCTTCTCCAGACTCGGCGTCCACATGACTTCGATAAAAGACGGGACGAAGTTGCGTATGGCCGTCAAGGATGTCACGGAACCGGCGAAGGCGGCGGGCATTCAAAAGCACGATATCTTACTGGCAATCGAGGATACTGAAATTCTTGATGGAGCCCAACTGAAGAATTTTCTCATTGAACGCACCGCTCCGGGCCAGCAGGTTTCAATCAAAGTCCGCCGAGTCGATGCAGATCTGACGTTTCATGTGGTGTTGGGGGGAGGATGACAGTAGGAAGACGTTGGGATGGGAGTTGATCCTAACGATCATCTGCTGTGTGCCCTTATTCTAGACCGTTTTTAGGGAGACCGTCTGGTGGTCTGAATCTACGAAAACCTGCATTTGAGTGGGCCTGGTCACGCACGGACAGATCTCGTCGCCAGTTTACTCGCCACCAAACCGGCGACAAACTGCGGTACGGAAAGCACCGCCATAGCCACAAGCGACAAGGGCCAGAGCGACAACGAATTGCCCGCAAACAGCATCGCAATAGTCTGGCCGACGGCCATGCTCATGGCCCAGCGCCAGGGACGATGAGGAAAGCGATAGCCGATAGCAAATATCACTGCGCACATGACTGGAATGCCGACCGAAAAGTAAACACCGGAGTCCCATGCCTCTTTGCGATCCGTGGCGAGAGAAATGGCAAGACAGACCGCCAATCCAGCTGCAGCGGAGACGGCGAAGGGAAGCGCGCGGTTGGTATGGTCGTTCATCGGCAAATCCGTGTGAAGAGGCCGCATGATCGATACTGTAGGATCACATGCCGTTCGCGATCGAGCAAGCAGAGGAAAGAATTCGGCGAGCTGGCAGTTGACTATCTGTGCCTGGCACCAGTTCGCCTCGCTCGCCGAGGCGCAGGCCGTGCTGGAAGCCTGGCGGATGGATTACAATCACCACCGTCCATACAGGTTGTGACATATTGTTCTTGAACGGCAGCGGCATGTTATACGGACAAGAACCGTAGATCCGGTCCTTATGCGGATCGGCCTAAACATAGTTAGCCGAAAACGAAAAAGTGGGATATAAAGATGCCTAATG
Source organism: Nitrospira sp. (assembly GCA_019636815.1). GTDB lineage: Bacteria > Nitrospirota > Nitrospiria > Nitrospirales > Nitrospiraceae > Nitrospira_D. Next base: position 4,459 of record JAHBWT010000034.1, on the reverse strand, counting down.
AGATCGTTGTAAAGTGTGCCACGACAGTATTTGGTGATTTGTCCACAGCTATAGCAGCGTGCACGGCGGTTGTTGCCGCCGTTTGTGCTTATTTCAGCTACAGTCTCTCAAAAAGGATTTATGATGAGATTAAATCCGATGAAGTAATTGTTCCAGGTACTCTACACCATCCTGGTTTGCGAGTACGAAAACATGATGAATGTGTTCTTAGGTGTTCAGTATTCAACAAGTCACCAAGAAAAGCCTATATCAATTCTGTAGAGGCGTTCGACTCAAAAGGCGTCAAACTTGAGATTACATGGTCGGACAACATGGACGAGCTTGGTACCATACTGAACCCCACTGAGCTCTTGGGCATTGTGGACGCTGTTAATCTGTGCATGCGCAGAAACGATGGAGAAGAATTTGGCAAGACGACGGTTAGTATTCAGCACTCTTTTAGCTCTAAGAAAATTGAGATTGTATACGACCCTTACGCGGAGTGGGAGTGTATGGATGAAGGGAAAAGCGGTTAACAACGGGCTCGTGCGGACTGGCGACCTGCAGACGGCTCGCCAGCGTGCACAGCTCTGTCGTTCAGCGTACAAAGCATGTGAGGGCTCAAGTGGGTGATTCCTTCTCCGCGGCCGTGGCTGCCAAGCTGAAGACGTACGTCTACAGGCTCATTGATCCACGGAACGGCGAGACGTTCTATGTGGGCAAGGGCACTGGGAACCGTGTGTTCAGCCACATCCGGGCGGACGACGGCCTGGACGGCGACGAGATCGACAACAAGCTCAGGAGAATCCGGGAGATTCACCTCGCCGGGTTTGAAGTCAGTCATGTGATTCACCGGCATGGTATGGACGAGTCGACGGCCTTTGAGGTCGAGACTGCCCTCATCGATGCATACCCGGGACTCACGAACATCGTCGCAGGCACCGGCGGCAATGACTACGGGGCCATGCATGCCGAAGAGATCACTCGCCGATACTCCGCCGAACCGGCCGTGTTCCGACACAAGGCTTTGCTCATCAGCGTTAACAGAACTGCTGCAGAACGGTCTCTGTATGACGCCACTCGCTACGCCTGGAAGATCAATATTGAGAAGGCACAAGAGGCGGAGGTCATTCTGGCTACGATGCAAGGGCTAATCATAGGCGCCTTCGTCGCTGACGAATGGCTGGAGGCGACCGCAGCAAACTTTCCGGGCCGAGCAGAAGGGGACGGTGTCCCTGGTAGGTTCGGTTTTGTCGGGACCGAGGCACCCAACCACATCAAGAAGCTATACATTGGAAAGCGTGTGCCGGACTTGTATCGTAAGCGCGGTTCCGCTAATCCGATCAAGTACACCTGGAGGTGGCCCGCCGAACAAGGCAATGCAGCGGGCGCGGCTATGCCGCGCCGCTGATCGCCAAGGCGATAGTCAGTTCGACGCAGCGAACAAACTGGATGGCGAGAAGCGAGGCAAGCCGCGTGAGCAAGAGAGGCCACCTCGACGCAGGAGCAGTTTAGGATCAAGTTCTTGCCTCGTGCATTTCCACTCATTGACCTCTCACTGGCCTGTTCTTGCCGCCATAGCGAAATGAAAGGAATAGCGATCGAAAGAAGCAGAATCGCTGCCGTAGGTATTGCCGCCGAGCATGGCATCACAGAGCAGCTCGCGGGCGCGAGGCAGCTGATGATGACGGCACCGTGGGTCTTTTCCTGCAATGGCCGTAGGATTGCGGGTTGTGCCCGTTTCGGTCAACTACAAATTTGTTCTAGAGGGAAGTGAGTGCTCTTCACTTTCCAGATCTTCAGAGTCGAGCTATAATGCCAGCTATGGAATCGACCAAATATATCTATTGGCAGGATCAGGGCCAGTGGCTCGGTTACCTGCAGGACTACCCTGATTACTGGACTCAAGGGGAATCTCTCGAAGACCTGCAAGTTCACCTTCGCGATCTGTACTTCGATCTCACCAGCGGCGAAATCCCTGGAGTTCGGAAGCTCGCTGAGCTGACTCTCCGGTGAAGCGTAAGACCTCATCGGCCTTGCCGTTACTTTTAGTCAGTTTGAGGGAAGGATCAGGCGTGAAGATCGAATATTCTAAAGGCGAGCGGGCCTCTAAGGAGCTAATCCTCCTCAACCGCCAGCGCTTCGAAGCCTTAGCGGCCGGAAGATGGACGGGCAAGGTCCATCGTTTACCAGTCAGGCCGGTATCAATGCATCCTTGACACGCCGCACCTTAATTTTGCTGGCTCGTTTCTCCGCCTGTGCGAGGTCGTAGGCGGCCTGCATCCGTAGCCATGTCTCGGCGCCACCGCCGAATGCCTTTTCAAGACGGATTGCCATTTCGGCCGAAATCCCGGCCTTGCCGCTGACCAGGTTATTCATGGCCTGCCGCGTGACCCCCAGCACTTTCGCTCCTTCCGCCACGGAGAGTCCCAGCGGTTCGAGGCAGTCATATCGCACTGAAAGTCCTGGATGGGGAGGGTTCTTCATACGCATCGTCTGGCTCCTTAATGGTAGTCAACGAGGTCTACGTCGTAAGTACTCCCATTCTCGAATCTGAAAATGATACGCCAGTTGCCGGACACGGTCACGGCCCAGAAACCGGCTAACTCTCCCTTCAGGGGATGGAGTCTGTAGCCCGGTAAACCCATGTCTTGTACTGTCACTGCTTCATTCAGCCGCGCGAGGATACGGGCGATCTTGTCAGCCTGTGCGGCAGGAACCTTCCGGGGGTCATCATCCTCGAAGAGTCTTGCAAGCCTCTTGTGCCGAAAACTTTCGATCACATGTTCCATACTGCGGGAACACATCCCAGCTGTCAAGTGTAACTTGACAGCCTGCTCAGTCGGCATCAGAGCTCCGCTGTATTCACCGGTTGCGAAGGCAAGCGTCCACGAAGCGGATGAGACGCATATTCAAGGAGCCGTCTAGCAGAGCCAAAACGGATCTAGTTTGTGGGCCATCGCGACGATACTTACGACTTGATCCGGTTTGAAGGAGGGAGGCAGGCCGGGACGCGCGTTGAATATTCTAAAGGCGAGCGGGCCTCCAAGGAGCTGATCCTCCCTGTTTCAGGATACCTGTACGACAATTGTCAAGCTTCGAGAACTCTGAGCGATGGGAAACAACACAAGGACGCGTTTCAGTCTCAGCGCGCCGCACAGCGGCGCAAGCGATCCATGATCGCCAATCCCAGTCCCGTTTCGTTGCAGGGTTCGGCGTAGATTCGATCGAGGCGAAGAGCATCCAATCGCCGAAGCGCGGCGAACAGATTCCGTGCCGCCTCGCGCAGGTCGCCGGTGGGGGACAACACCTCAACAGCGGCGAAGTGGTCTTCGCGTTCTCTTGAGTGCGACATGAGCAGCAATCCTGCGCGTTCGCCGGACCTTGGGACGGGTCTCATTCCGGCAGAGGCAAGAATAGTCAGGGGAGTGAGCGTCGCATAATGGCGGGGCATCTGTCCCGGGGCAACGGGCGTGTCGTTGTTTCCCGGCGGGCCATGCACCAGGCCAATGACGGCAGTGAGTTGTTCAAGCGTGATGCTGCCTGGCCTCAAGAGTTCTGGTTGTGGGCCGACCAGCGAGACGATCGTCGATTCTACCCCGACGGAGCATGGTCCTCCATCCAGAACCAGATCGACGTTACGTCCAAGACCATCGGACACATGTTGTGCTGTTGTCGGACTGACGTAGCCAAACGGATTGGCGCTGGGCGCAGCGATGGGGGTGCCTGCCTCGCGAATGAGAGCCTGTGCGACCGGATGGTTCGGCATTCTGACCGCCACCGTCGGCAGTCCGGCGGTTATCAGGTCGGGAACGGCCGGTTGCTTCGGCAAGACCAAAGTCAGTGGACCCGGCCAGAACTCATCGATGAGTCGATTCGCCATCGGAGGCAGAGTCGCCACTGCCGTATCCAGCTGCTTTCGATCGGCAATGTGAACAATCAGCGGGTCGAACTGAGGACGTTGCTTGGCTTCGAAGACCTTTGCCGCAGCATCAGGGTTCATCGCATCACAGCCGAGCCCATAGACTGTCTCGGTCGGAAATGCGACCAGTCCGCCCGTCCTGATGATTCCGCCTGCCAGGCGAATGGACGCTGAGTCGGATGCCGAGAGGATCGTGCCTTTAAGAGGACTCATTTCTTCGCCCATCGACATGCAGTGCCGCCCCCTGAGGACTTACTCCTTTACGGTCATTGTGATTCTGATCGGCTCTAATGGATTGTCTCGCTCATCGCGCGGGACACTGACAATTTGGTCGACGACTTCGATTCCCCGAAAGACTTCTCCAAAGGTGGTGTAGCGGCGATCCAGCCCGCTGTTGTCATCCACACAAATGAAAAACTGAGAGCCATTGTCGCTGAAGTCGCGCGTGCTATTGCTTTCACGCGGCATTTTGGCCATCGATACGGCGCCACGTTTGTGCGGGTAGTCATTCGGCTCCGGTGAAAGAAAGTACCCTGGCCCTCCGGTTCCATGGAGTTG
>JAHBWT010000033.1 GCA_019636815.1 Nitrospira sp. | reverse complement strand
CCGTCTTTCAACGGTCACGGAGATAGATCTTGGCTGTGGACTCATTGTGAGGGCTACTCGTGAAAACCAAGACACAAACCATACTGTTTTGGGCAGTGGTGGGCCTGTCCCTGATATTTCTCTTCAACCTGTGGAGTATGCCTACACATGCCCTAGAGGAACAGGTTATTTTTAGCGACTTTATGGCGAAACTCGACCAGGGCGGCATCGAGAAGGTCATCATCAAGGGCCATCACATCAGCGGTGTGCTGAAGGATAACTCCAAGCTTCGCACCTACGCGGCGGACTATCCCGATCTCGTCCAGGTGCTGCGAGAGAAGCACGTTCAGATCGAGGTCAAACCACCTGCTGCACACCCCTGGTATATCCAATTTCTTATGACCTGGGGGCCGCTCGTGCTCTTTCTCGGCCTGTTTATGTTTTTCATGCGCCGGATGCAGACTGGGAATGCGGCCCTATCCCTTGTGAAGAGCAGGGCCCGCATGCTGACAGATGACCGGAAAAAGGTGACGTTTGCCGATGTGGCGGGCATTGATGAAGTGAAAGAGGAGGTCCAGGAAACGGTTGAGTTTCTGAAGGACCCGCGCAAGTTTCAGAAACTCGGTGGCCGCATTCCCAAGGGGGTGTTGGTCGTGGGTCCGCCTGGGACCGGGAAAACATTGCTGGCCAAGGCGATTGCCGGCGAGGCGGGCGTCCCCTTCTTCAGCATCAGCGGGTCGGATTTTGTCGAAATGTTCGTGGGCGTCGGAGCCTCTCGCGTGCGGGATATGTTCGAGCAGGGGAAAAAGCATGCGCCCTGTATTATTTTCATCGATGAGATCGATGCCGTCGGACGATCACGAGGAGCGGGGCTCGGCGGTGGCAACGATGAACGGGAGCAAACGCTCAACCAGTTGCTGGTCGAAATGGATGGATTTGATACGGCGGAGGGTGTCATTCTGGTTGCCGCGACCAATCGGCCTGATGTGCTCGACCCGGCCTTGCTCAGGCCAGGCCGATTCGACCGGCAAGTGACGGTGAATCATCCGGACCTTCGAGGCCGTTCGGAGATCCTGAAGGTGCACGCGAAGAATGTCCCGGTCGCAGCCGACGTAGAGCTAGAGAAGATTGCGAGAGGGACTCCTGGTTTTTCAGGTGCCGACTTGGAAAACTTGGTGAATGAGGCTGCCCTCTGGGCTGCTCGTCAGAATAAACATGAAGTCGGAATCGTAGACTTCGAAATGGCCAAAGACAAGATCATGATGGGGCCCGAGCGCAAGAGCATGATGCTGACGGACGAGGAAAAGCGGGTTACCGCCTATCACGAGGCGGGCCATGCTTTGATGGCCAAACTTTTGTCGGGTACCGATCCGGTTCACAAAGTGTCGATTATTCCGAGAGGCCGGGCATTGGGAGTAACTATGCAGCTGCCGACCGACGACCGCCACAATCATTCCAAAGAATTTTTGTACAACACACTGGCGATTCTCATGGGCGGCAGAGTCGCAGAAGAACTGGTGTTCAAACATGTCACAACCGGCGCAGGCAACGATTTGGAGCGTGCAACGGACCTTGCGCGTAAAATGGTTTGCGAATGGGGCATGAGTGAAACACTTGGGCCGGTTGTGTTTGGGCAGAAAGAGGAATCGACGTTTCTGGGGCGCTCCTTTGGGAGTAAGCGTGATGTCAGTGATGTCATGGCGTTAGAAATCGATCTGGAAATCAAGCGCCTGGTCACCGAAAACTATGAGCGGGCCAAGCGAATCCTCACCGAACAGATGGCGAGCTTGAAGGCGCTGGCGGACGCTCTGTTGGAAAAAGAGACGCTGGATGGGCTGGAAATAGACCAGATCATCTCAAACGCATGCCCCCTCGCGGTTCTTGCCTAAATGGCGGGCCTCCGGTGAGAAACACCCCTAGCGGGGGATCTTTTCGAGATCTGCTCGAGGTGTGCCCGAAGTAAGTTGGCGGTGAATAGAAGGGCAAATCCTTGGGGACGGATATGTATAACAGAGACTCCTTGTAGAGGAATTGACAGTATTCGGTTAGGCACTCGGGTAATTGTGCTCTTGGGATGTCAATGGGGGTCAGACCCCATAAATCTATACCGCTTTGGCCGGGGGCGGCCCGTTGCATTGCTATGCGACGTCTTGCATCTTGTTGGCACAGTCCCGACCGGGTGTCGACCACAGAAGCGGCTTGCCGTCTTCGTGGTAGAGAGCAATGGTTTCTTCAACCACTTGACAAAGCTCGTTAAATACTGCTTTTTCGTCGGGGCCGTAGCAACCGCTATAGATACGACTGGGTGAACTGTCGACGTAACACTGGTCTTCTTCGGACCACTCAACGATCTTTGCATAACGTGCGCTTTCCTTCATGCCTTCGACTCCTCAATTGCATGGCAGACCGTCATAGTAGTTCAGGGTCAACCATCCTGCTATACATCCGCATGCACCAGCCGCAGGCAGGCGTATGTCGGGTGCACCGAAAGGTTAGGCTGTACTCGTACCAAGGTTATGTGTACAATAAATCTCACCCTTGAGCGAGGCCTGTCGAATGGCGTGTTCAAGAAGTTCCTGGAACCTGTACATGCCAAATATGATGTTTGCGAGGTGTTGCCCATCGAGAAGCAGAATCTTTAGCTCCTTGCCCTTCGGTAGGGTGGTAATTGCACCTTCTGTGAAGCCATTCATGGAGACGAAGAGCCCACGTGCCTGCAACTTGCCCTCGACCTTATAGTAGAAGTGCCCGATCTCTTTGGGCTCTGATTTGTCTCCAGTCCACTTCAACTCAATCAAATAGTAGTGTCCGTCATACTTGATGGCCCCATCAATCTGCTCACCAACTAGGCGAAACGGTTCTTCAACTGGAATTCCACTGATCCGCATCAATTCTATGAAGATTGATTCGAGGGCGTAACCCTTCTTCTGCGGTTCAAGCTCGTGGGCTTCAGCGAATCCGATGCGAAGTTCAGCGAGCTTTGAATCGTAGGTTTCTCGGGTTGCCTTTGCTGCGCTGGTTCGGATGGACTCGCGATACTCGCGATCAGCATCTTGCCGACGAATGATCTCGCGAAGTTTGAGTGCGCAGCGCTCCGCCACTTCGATTCTATGCTTCTCATTCTGCGGCGTAAACCCGTCCTGCTCGATAAGGATACGGACAAAGTTGCGGGAAACCTCGAGACGACGATCATACTCGCCTGAGCGCAAGCGCTCGTAGAGAGAGTCCATCTGTTTCCGTTTGGTCAGTTCTTGCCCATCATCGGTGCGTAGCCGCAAAATGCGCTCCTTTACCGCGTTCGGAACGCCTGACCGAAGCCAAGCCTTGTGCAGATCGCCTTTATACCAATACAGGTTGGCAATGCCATCCTTGATAAGGACTTCCACTTCCTCAGTGAAGACATCGAACATAGCAGATAGCGCGTAGCTGTGCGGGCCAATTCGTGAGTATCTTGGTCAGGATATTATCGTGACCACATTCCAGACAGTTCGGCGATTCTCCTGCCTTCCTAAGGACGTGTCAAGCCATTGGAAAACCCGGGAAAGGCACTAGCTGTGCCAGAACCAGTGCCTTTACTCCATTTCGCATTATTCATGACGGTTCGTGAGGAAATCACGTCAGCAGCGACTCTCGCCCGAAGAGCAATCTATGGTTCCTGGATCTTTTCAGTCTGGGCATGAGTTCTGTTCATGGCAGAAGAACCGGATTAGCCCTCTCTCTTTAGTCGTTTCCTGATCCACAATGGATTTCGTCGACAATCCAATACGCCATGCACATGAACGATGTTTTCCTCCACGCTGTAGTATATGGCGAACGGGAAGCGCTTGGAGAGGCAACGGTGATGACCATATACGACTTGATGGATTCCGCCATACATGAGAAGAGAATCTATATCTGAGAACAAGCAGTCTAGGAAGTAGGACCCAAGACCAGCCTCCCGACCTTCATAGAAGCGGAAACCCTGGATTAAATCATCCTGGGCTTCGTCCAGGATCCTGATTTTCACAAGACCTTGTTTCGGATGTCCGCTTTGGCGGTCTCCCAATCGACGAATTGGGATTGACCATTGGTGACTCGTTGGTGGCGCTCATCAAGGATGTCTTTATGCCAGGCAGGGGACTCGATGGCTTCCGGAGTACGGGCGATGTCCTCCCACAGCAACTCCATCGCAGCAAGTTTCTCGTGGAGACTCATATCTTTGAGAGGGAAGTTGAAGGACATGGATTCAGTATACCTCAGCGCCAAAGAGATTCAAAACCATCAGATTTCGCGTCTTAGCTTTTACCTTTCACGTCTGCCCGGCTACTTCCCGACCGGAATATTCTCTGCCCGCTTCACGATCTCGATCGGCTGAAAGACGGGATCTTGTGAGCCTTGGGATGACTCGGCTTCGACACGCTGGAGGAATGAGGCAGGGCCGTTCAAGGGACCATAATTGAGCGCGACTTCAACGTCGAATGTCTTGGTATCTTTGGGCGTCGGGAAGGTGAAGGTTTCCTCTCGTGTCTCCTCGGGCTTCAGGACCGTGTCTTCCCCCACTTTCACGGCTTCGAAGTCGAAAATTGTGGGCTGGCCCTGCGCATCCAGATATGTCCGGCCATAAGCACGTTTATCGGAAAACACGGTTTTGAGATTCTTTCCCTTGATGTCCAGGTTCAAAACAACTGTGGCCCAGGCCGGATGGGTAGTCGGCAGATTGTGAGGCACCAGGCTCTGAACCTTGACCCTGACCGTCGTCTTCTCACCATCGACCTTGGTCTGCACATTCAGCTTCGCCGCTTCTTGACGAAGCTTGCCGATGCGTCCGGGGAAACTATGATTCGCGATCGTCCTCTTCTTTTCTCCATTGGACGACTCTCCGACCTGCTGCGGCATGTGGCAGGTCTGGCATTCTTTGCCGGACTTGACCGCCCGGCTCTGGTCCCAGTTCCCAAGCAAATCGTTGGCTTTGCCCAAGTTTGCGACGGACGGCACCGACTGGTGACAATTCAGGCAAAGATCGGACTTCTGAAACAGGCTCAATTCCATCGACTGATGGGCCAGATTCTGAACAAAGTCTTTATATGGCCCATAGAGCGTCTTTCCGCCGATCTCGTATTGCGGCTCTGGAGGATGCTTGGCTCGATCCACGTGTTTGATCAAATGGCACTGGCTGCAGGCGACGCCATCCAAGGAGGGATCACCCTCCTTCGCTTGATCGATGAAGAGCTGCACATGATCCGGAAACTCCCGCACATGAGGGGCGTGGCAACGGAAACACAGCGTCTGATCTTTTCCACCGGCCGACTTCAGGTAGGCATCGAGAGACGCCCGAAAGGCAGGAGAATGGATGGACTTCGCCAAGGGCGAGGTTTCCCATTCTTCATAGACCCGTTCGTGACACCGCTTACATTTGTTGGAATGGGGAAAGGCCTTTTCGATCAACGGCTGGTTGGGGACAGTCTGTGCCGCGACGGGCGTAACCGTGCCGATGGATAACACAACCACGCAGGTGAGCATGAAGAAGGCGCGCACGATCATGACTGTGGGATACGCAACGTCGGCCGTCGCTGTTTTTCTAGGAAAGTGATGTGACACGATACGTCAAAAAGTGCCGCTGTGTATATTCCCGAATGATCTTCTTCGCCTCTTCTCGCTCTACATCCGTCGCCAGCGAATCGAGATACGTTTGTTGTAATTCCGGTGTCGGCATCGGGATCAGCGAGTAAGTAAGCACGGCCTCAATGGATGAAGCAACGGCCCCAGCGGGAAGCGTGAGCGCAAAGGGAACCTTCCGCGTCGTACCCCCTTTTACGAAAGGATCGGGAATCGGACCGCGAAGAATCTTCTCATATGACGATCCAAACTGCTTTGTTTCTTCTGCTAATGTCCGACCTTTCACATCCTTCACCGTCAGAGTCAGAAAGAACTGTTTCAGGACGGGATCACCGTCCGGAAAACTATGCGGGAGACTCCCGACCTTCACAGCCCCGATTCCTTCCACGATCGCGTCGCTTTTCGTCACCCCGATGTCGATGCGAGGCATCCATTCGGCTTGGACGTTCCGGTTCTTTAACATCGTGCCGGAAACGACCACCCCGCGAAACCAGTGACGCCCGATTGGTCTGGTCATCGCCCCTCGCCGGGAGGTGGAACTGCCGGTCGACGGTTCCATGTGACAATCTTGGCAAACGGTCCCCTGAAGAATTTCTCCGGGCAGGTCCTTCTGACCCACATCTTTCACTTTATCGAAGTGGCAGGAGGCACAAAAACTGACTTCACGAAACTGATCAGACTGCGCGGCCTGGTGAACCAAGTTCTCTTCGGGATTGGGATAGGGGCCATAGAGAGTCTTGCCTGGTTGCACGTTGAAGCTCGGGTGCGAGCTCTCGCTTCGAACGATCCCGTTCATCAAATGGCACGCCGCACAGCCGATTCCCTCCACGCTCGGCTTTCCAGCCAGGACGCTCGCCACAATCCGCTCGGCATGCTGGGGGAATATCGTCACGGACGGCACATGGCACGAAAGGCATGCCCGCTGCTCATCGGGCGTCGGATTCGTCTGTTTCCAGAGACCTAAGACGGTTCGAAAAACAGGGGACTCCAGCGACATGCCATGCAGAAGTGCCGCATCCACACGGCCAAACGTCTTCAGGTCAGGAGTCTGCTCTCTCGCCCCCTTCCACTCTTCATAGTGGCGAACATGACATTGCTTACAATCCTCCGACCGAATAAATACACGTTCGATTTCTGCTGCCCAATCAGACGACGCGTGATCAGTGGAAGCTTGACCCTCTAGCCCTTGAGCAATCGCGGCCTTGTCAGACAGGCCGCTGAGGCAGCTCAACATGATCACCGCTCTGACCGTGCGCATGAATCGCGCTGCTGTCATGTCGATCGACCTTCGCTCCCTAATCCCGCTTGCACCCGACGAAATGGAAATTGACGCCCCAGCTGACGGGCTCGCCCGGCTCTGCCGGCTCATAGGTTCCGACGGTAAAGTTGCAGCCTGTCATGGCTTTCTTCAAGGCTCGACCGAAATCCGCCATGTTGCGGATCTCCTGTTTGTCAATTTCCTTGACGACGGACCGAACCTTGATCCCCGCATCGTCCGCTCGTGAATTCCCGATCACCTCGAACACCGCAACGCCCTGTGGCCGCTGCAACTTCAGCTCCCTCTGGATTTCTTCATCCACCGGCCCCACCACGATGCCAAACTCCTCTCCAAGACTCGACGCCTCGTCCTCCGTCATGGAGCCGCTCTCCGTGGTTGCACATACGAACTCTTGCGCGAAGAAAGCGAGCCCGCACGACAGCACGATTCCCACTAGCAGTGGCACGTTCAACATTCTTGCTCTCCAACTGAGGGAACGGCCTCGCGTCGAGAAACAAATGACCGCTGACGTTCTGTGATTACGTCATTGGATCGAGGCGAAGATGAAACCACGGGGCCACGGCCTTCTGTCCATTTCGCTCTTTATTTTCGCCGTTCCAGACGGAAAACGAAATGGCTTGGACGCGCCCTGGAACAAGTTTCGCTTCACTCTCTTGCTCTTCACTCTGAAGTGGCCGGCGCATTACGACATGCCAGATACCGTCCTTCCAGAACGCGTGCCCCTGGACTCGCCCCTGTTTTTCTTTCGTGGTCAGGGTACTGAATCCCCCACCGATCAGATCTTCCACGGAAGAAACCCGCCGTGGAATGACTTCGAAGGTCCGCACACCACCCTCTTTCCTTTCCGAAGCACGAGCCGCGCGCCGATCGATGTCACTCTGCCAATCCGCCTTCCAATGCCAGATGTTGATGTAATGATCCAGCTGTCCCATACAGAAAAAAGCCGGAGCATCACCGAGGGGAAGGCCGATCGCAACCCCATCCCGGAAGGTGCCTGGAGTCAGTCGATCATTCTTCGTGTTGTCTTGCCACTCTAGGAGAAAGGCAATATCGGTCCCGTTGTGCATGGACCGCACGGTCAACGCGCGCACCGTGGGCTCGGGCCAGACCGGTCTCGTAATGACCTGGCCGCTTAGAGGAATGGTGGTCGGCGAAACGTGTTGCCAAGCGGCGGCGTCGGCAGCCTTCGGCAGATCTCCTCGGACCAAATATGATCTGATGCTCATTCCCTCGGAACTGACCAGGGGAATCCCGAACGCCCCGAGGACACTGGCGAGGACGATCAATCCGGATAAAAAACCAAGGAGATGAGAGCGGGAGTTGGCAATCAAAACCATATGCACAGCCTGATACTCCGAGAACGAATCGGATTCAGATTACCACAAAACTGGTACGAGACAAACGTGACGAGGAGGAGGCGTTGACTATAGAAGCTTGAGTCGGCGGATCTTGTTTTCTCCGCGCTCGCAGATATAGAGATGGCCCTGGGAGTCCAGCGCCAAACCCACAGGAGAATTCACCACGGCGTCGACCCCGAGCAGGCCGTCGCCGTGTTTCAACATTCCGGCCGATTCCTTGGCGACAAATCGAGCGGCGCCGCAGCCGCCGATATTCTTGTCCTCATAGCCACTATCCCCGTTCCCTGCCACCGTCGTGATGGCACCGGTCTTCCCATCTACTTTACGGACCCGATGATTCATCGTGTCGGAGATATAGAGATTGTCCTCTCGGTCAACAATCACGGCTTCCGGCGCGTGGAGCATGGCCCTGATCGCCAGCTTGTCGTCACCATCATACCCGTATCGGCAGATCCCCGCGACGGTCGAGATAATTCCGGTCCGCGAGTCGATCTTTCGGACGCGATTGCTGCCCTTGTCGACCATATGCAGATCGCCCTTGCTATCCACGGCAAGACCGACGATGTCGTAGAGACGCGCGTCCATCGCGGATTTTCTATCGTCCAGATACATCGACATGTCCAACCCGTCTGAACAGACCGGCATGAGCCAGCCCTGATCGTCACTAAAATCGATTCCGATCGCATCACCGGACAGCACGACCAAATTTCTCGCCACCAACGGTTGCTCACGCGCTTCATCCTCCCCCGTCCAGGTTCCTGCGATCGTCGAGACCATCCCGGTCTTGGGATCGTAGCACCGGATTTTATGCGCTTGGGTATCGGCGATATAGAGGGCATCGTTTTCCCCGAACGCGATCGCCGCCGGCCAAGTCAGATTGACTTCCAGCGCCGGACCGTCTCCGTTAAACCCATGTTGACCGGTTCCAACCACCGTCGTAATGACGCCCGTCTCATGATCGATCTTGCGAATCCGATTACTCCCGGAATCACAGATGTACAAATTGTTCTGGGAATCAAACGCGACACCGAGAGGAAGATAGAGACCGGCCTCACCGCAGAGACCTTCATCGCCGCTGTAGCAGGTCTCACCGATACCGGCAAAATTATGGATAGTCCCATCTTGCAGATGAACGCGGCGGACTCGATCGGATCCGGATTCGGCGAAGTACAGCCACTGCTGGTCCCTGTCTATGGCGAGGTGGTGTGGAAGGGGGATCCCCGCCTTGACTGCTCGCTTGCCGTCACCGGTGCTTCTGGCCTTGCCGTTTCCAGCAAAAGTCTCGATATAACCCGCGGCCAACCCAAGTTCAGTATCCATCGTGTAGCCGATTAGGACCGCTGGGCAGGCTGGGCGGTGGATCCAGCCGGCTGAGTCAACGACGCGTTCTGCGCTGCAGTCGAGGTTACGGCTTGAGGCGAAGTCCCCTGTTGAGCTGCTGCTTGCGCTTCGGCCTCAATCGCGTCCGCTTCATGCACGGACTTCTTGAACCCCTTAATCGCCTTGCCGAGCCCTTCGCCTAATTGGGGAAGCTTCCCCGCACCAAAAATGATCAAGACGATCATGAGGATGAGAATAAGTTCTGTAAACCCCAAGCTACCAAACATAGTACCCCCCTTCCTAAAAAATGATCAGGACCGAGGATTGTCTTTTGCCTTCTTGGCAAACCGTTCTTTCAACCGCTTGCGAGCCTCTTCCGCTTGATCGAACATCTTACATTTATCGTAGACACTGATGAGATTGTAATACGCCAGAGGCTCGTCAGGATTGTGCTCCACGGCGCTCTCCATAACCCGAATCGCCAAATCGCTTTTCTTGTGATTGAGGGCGATTTCCATCAGCTTGAAGCTCGACTCCAAGTGTTTGGGATCCAACTCCAAGGTGCGCAGGTAACACTGAATCCCCATGTCGATTGTGTTGTAATCGGACACTTGCGGGTTATCTAACTCGACATAGACCCCGGCCAAGTTGTACCACGCGATGGGATCATCCGGAGTGATCTCGACGAGACGCTCGTAGTAATTCTTCGCGTCCAAATAGTTCTTTTTGTCCGCGTACAGTCTCCCCAGGTTGAACAAGGCCAGGACATCATGCGGAAAAATCTCCAACGCGCGCCGGAATTCGGCTTCGGCCTCGTCGCTCATGTTCTTGGTCGCGTAGATCGTTCCGAGGTTTGCATAGTACATGGCCAGCGAGCGATTCATCTCCGCGCGCAGGCCTTCGGCCATCTCGATCGCTTTTTTGACCTCTGCCAACGCATCGTCGAGACGCCCCTTGCTGAAGTACAATTCACCCAGTCGACAGCGCGCCTGAAAGTCGTCCGGCTCACTTGCCAATAATTTTTCGATCCCGGCAATTTCTTCTTCGGGGGAAAGCGTGAGATCTCCGGGATCAACCGAGGTGTCTACATGCGATGTCGTCTGTCCAGGCGTGTCCATAACACAACTCGCTCTTTGGT
Source organism: Nitrospira sp. (assembly GCA_019636815.1). Lineage (GTDB taxonomy): Bacteria > Nitrospirota > Nitrospiria > Nitrospirales > Nitrospiraceae > Nitrospira_D. The sequence goes on along the minus strand of JAHBWT010000033.1, from coordinate 31,131 downwards.
TTACACTTGCCCCGTGATGAGCCTCTCCGCAGTCGGCATCACAGAACCTTCCCTTGTCGACACGGCTTCCTGTGTGGCCGCCTTCGCTCGATCAAATGCGAGCAACATCACTCCAAGGACGACCATCAATGTAAGGTTCGAGAACAAAAGCGCATAGCCGGCGATGAACATGAGACCGATCCCATACCCTGCCAAGCGACCCGTCATCAGCAACTTCACGACCGTGTAAGACCAACAGAGCAGTCCTCCGACATAAATCGCGAAGGGCAGATAGAACGTGTAGCCCATACCGAATTGGAAGATCCAGCCGATGCCTTGCGAAGCCTTCCTAAAGGCTGAGGCAACTGCCGGGCTGTACAGATCCAAAAGATAGTCGGCGACGATCAGCGCCGAGAATACGACCGCGGTGACCCCCCAAAACCACATGGCGCGGCTCAGTTGGCGGCGATTCTTCGTGCGAAGCGAGACACTCCTGCTCTTCCCGTACGCCACAAACACCAGGTAACTGGCCAGCAGCATGAACGCCTCACCCGTCCGGTGCGATTCATACACCAACGGAGGTGCCGCGACCGCCCCCATCCAACTATAGAAGCTCGACACGATCTGATAGTACAACCATCCCGAGACGCCCAGATAGTAGGCGGCAACCAGCACTCGTTGTGCCGACTCGCGATGGGTGATCCAGTACTCCGATACGAACGCCGTGAGAACGGCGAGCGTCAACCCGTTATAGATGACGGCGCCCAACATCCCCGGCTGTACAACGAGAAACACGATGGTCAACAGCAACAGCAGGACCGTGCCTGCGATTCCTCCCCTGACCAGCCAACTTGTGTCATGGCCTTTCCATCGGTTGATCATGGCCAACGCCAGAGCAAGAAACAACAACACGGCGACGATGTTGATGAGCCATGTCCCGACTTCTGTCAATGCGGTGAACGTCGGCGTAATCCAGGGATGTTCCGCTGCCATCTTACTCAGATGCATGCCAAGGCGGGAAAGCAGACGATACAGAACCAGCTCAAGGAAGGAGGCCAGCAGAACCAACTTGACGGCATACTCGAACAACGGGCCAAAGTCCGAAATTTTCCCCGTCAACCGCTCACTCCCTACTGCTGCTTTCATGACTCCACCCACGACAACCTGTGCTTATAGCGGTCGAAAAAAAAGAGGGTCAACGTGCGGCCACTGGGGCCTGTTCGGCGCCTTCTCTGGCCCTGGAGATGTACAGCAATCCATCCGCCATGGCATAGTTGAACGGAAGTTCGCACACGACCTCGCTGATCCGTTCATACACGTATTGGTAGAGCCGTTCCGCTTCATCGGGGGTCATGCCCTCTTGCACTTCATAGAAGAAACCAAGACTGAGGTCCTCCGCCGACGGTCGCATGATGCGACGAATCCCATATCCGCCGGGGTCGCTCATGATCGGAGCTTCTTTTTCCAAATCGAACAAGCAGGGCTGACAAGAAAATCCGTATGATCGATGCAATTTCTTATTTTCCACGATGAAGTTCATCGTTTCGAGCGCTTCTTCCTCTTTTTCCGTAGGGAACCCGACGATGACATAGCAATGCACGGCTATTCCGAGATCGACGCAATCATCCGCAATTCGCCGGACCCACTCTTGCTTGATCCCCTTCTTCATAAAGTCCATGATGCGTTGGTTGAACGATTCCAATCCGAAGACGATCTTCAAACACCCGGCATCCCGCATGGATGCCAACAGTTCGCGAGAAAGGTTTTTCTCAAACCGCATCTCGCACGTCCATTTCACATCGAGGTGTTTCTCGATCATCTGCCGGCACAGCCGTTTCGTCGGCGCCAGCGCGAAGCACTCGTCTGTGAAAAAGAAATGCCGCGCGCCATAGCGTTGTTTGAGCCACTGCAACTCTTCGATGGTCCGTCCTGGGTCCTTCTGGCGGAAATTCTGGTGATCGAGAGTCAATGCACAGAAGGCACAATCTTTATAGTAACAACCTCGAGAAAACTGAACCGGAAGCACCGGCTCCGGTGACAGATAAAGATCCAGCGGAAAGCCGTCATAGTTCGGCGCCGGGAGTTGATCGACCTGTTCTGAATAGAACGGCTGGTTGACCGTAATTTTTCCGTTGTTGCGATAGATCAGGTTCGGAACTTTGCTGTAATCCTTCTTGCCTGCCAACTGGTTCACCAATTCCAACAAAGCCGTTTCCCCCTCGAACACGACGATATCATCGGTCAAATCAAAAAGACTCGGACAGCGACGAATGTTGTCGACGAGACGAGTAAAGATACTGCCGCCGATCGTCACATGGAGATCAGGAGCGGCCTCTTTGATCAACCGACAGAGCGTCAGGCCGGGAATGATCTGAGACGTCGCGGTAATTGAGACTCCGATGAGATCGGGTCGGCTGTTGACGATTGACGGAAGGAACCGGTTTCGGAAGAGGCTGAGAAAGGGATTCTGCTCCTCGTCACGAACGACTTTCATCAGATCTTTGGAGGAATAAATCGAATAGTTCCCAAACTGATTATCGACAACGGTCAGCCGTGTTGGGAAGTAGACTGCCGAGACAACTTCCAACCATTTATCGATCACAAACAAACTGGCTCGATAGGCATCGAGATCGTAAAACTCCTCGCTGCGCAAGGTCTCCTTCGCCAGCTCGATGCGGTCGACGAGATAGGCAAAGCGATCAAGAGAATCGGTTACCTTCGCGTAGTGCTCTCGGCTCCCTGCACCGGTCTCTCCTGTTTGAGTTCTCTCGAGGTCTCGTTGCTTCGCGATCAACAGTTGATAGATCTCAGCCGCGTACCCCCGTGTTAGTATCGTATCCAGCAATTCGATGCCGAGATCGCGCTGCGAAACGTCTGAAATCCCACCCTGGTGCAAAAATCCCGTCAGGGAGGGCAAACTGAGATAGGGTTGAGACGGATGCCATGTCGGCGGGAAAAGCAAGGAGACTTTCACGGCAAGATAAGTCCTTTTAGTCTTGAAAATCAGCGATTTCGACGAATGTTCTCTTTATACTCTCCGCAGTTTGTCAAATGCAATCCCATGCCATGATCATTCGTCCAGCTCTCGAAATGGAAAAAAGCCTCGGATCGTTCCCTCACTCTTCGAGAACCGATCCGAGGCCTCAATCTGTCATCCCTGCGCTAGCGCGGAGCTTCAAAGCCGCTAGCATGTACAGAGCGACTACAACTTCAATGTAAACCAGGTCGAAAGCGACTTCATGCCGTTTCGTTCAATGTTGGCGCCATCCCACACTGCAAACGCGATCGGCACCGACATTCCCGCCTTAAACTGCACATCGTTCGCGTCGCCGGTTTCTAATGTCCGCTTCACGACAACCCGCCATGTCGGCCCCGTATATCCTCCACCCTTGATAGACCCAGACGGTTCCCACACACCGTTTCCGATGACATCCTGGTGCGCTTGCGTCGTGAGGGTGCTGAAGCCGTTCGCGCTCAGATCTTCCACTGAGCTTACGCGAAGCGTCGGATCAGACATAATGTTGCCCGACCAAATGCCGGAATTGAATGGGCCGAGGCTTCGGCCGATGCGGTCTGGATATGTGACACCCCCGGCAGGCTCTTCAAAGTAATAGTCCCAGAAAATGCCTGGGTATTGATCATCCACATCCCAAATACCGGCACTATCCTTGCCGATGTCCTTCTGCCACTCGGCATTCCACCGCCAGATGTTGGTCGTTCCACCGGACTGCCCCATGCACTGGAACGGCGGAGCTCCTGCCGTGTTGACGGGAAACATCACTGCCACCTGGTCACGAAAGTCCTGTGGGCCAATCGCGGTGTCATTCTTCGTCTGATCGATCCACTCTAAACGCAACCCAATATCCTTCCCATTGGTCATAGCCTTGACGAACACCGACTTAACCGAAATATTGGGATGCATCGGTGTTGTGATCAACTGACCGCTCAACGGAACAACGACACCTGGGACACTTTCCCAAATGGGATTGGCGCCGTCCATGGGAATCGGGCCCTTGACCGTCTTGGCCGGGATGGTGACCGGTTGGCTGACGGCTAGTGGTACTCGCCCCATCGTCAGCAGAAATCCGACGGTCAGGGCGGAGAGAAGAATGGCAAACACCAATTTCTTGTTGGTCGTCTGCGCTACGCTCATAATGCTAATCCCTCCTCTCGATGATGGTAAGGGTAACGTTTCGTTCAATTCTCGCTGTCGAGTCTGTCAGGCATTCCCCGCAGGTCCTCTCTGCTCCATATCCGCATCCTTCTCTTTCTCTTTCACATCCATGTATGATTGCGCACCCACTTCATTCAGCAACATGCTCAGTTCATTGCCTTGATCTTGCGCACCACATTCATAGGTCTGTCCTTCCGGAGAGTTGAATGTCGCCGGACGATAATCGGTTTCCGTGTAGGGCTGAGGCACCACACCGAGAAACACGGTCTCAAACTCCATCCAGTCGGCGGTGAGATCGGCTATCAATTTAAAGGGTCCGGAATCCGCCTTCTTAGCCAGCATACGACAGAAAAGCGGCACCCATCGGCCGATATGGTTCTTGACGAACTTCTTCTGGGCATCCACCACGATTTGCGTTTTTTCGATCCCGTCATGACAGCGCGAGTACGATTCTTTGTAGGCGAGAAAGTGCATGAACTCGAACTCGACGCTCAGATGATCCAGTCGCTCATGGATGTCTTTGGATAACTCAACGCCGAAGGCCTTATAAAATCCTGAAATATCCCCCATCACGTGAGATTGCGCGAATACGTGGTCATTCCCGAACAGGGTTTCATAGGGAGGACAATCGAGCGTGATGACGTTACTAAATACTCGGCGATGTTCAGACTGAAGATCACCGAGTTGCCAATTGACGCATTCTGACGCAACCAAGTCTTCGATCAAGACCATCTGCTTCCTAAGCGCACTCAATTTCCCCTTCGTTCGCTCATTACCGTCCGAGCCAAAGGCAGCTTCCAGCGCATCAAGCGCTGCCCTGCCATCCTCAACGAACTCTCCGCACCGAAGGTAATCAAGAAATTCTTCATCTTCCGGGTACAGAAGACTCCAGGAAATTAAAAGGTAGATCTTGCTGCGCCCAAGCGCACGTTCTACCGCTGGAGAATCCTTGATAGCAGAAGGGGTTGGCATCGTGGCCGTTGCTACGAGGGACGACCCTTTTATCGGTTGTTGGCTTGTCACAGACACCGCCTCCTTGCCATTTCGCTTACGACACGCTTCCTCATGCTGGTCGAAAAGCGAAGCCATGTATGTATATGAAAAGGCTTGTACGAAGTCAAGGGCGAATTGGGTTGATCTTGGTCTTGGAATGATGGCATCACCGGTCGATCTCCGTCAGATGCCTTGCAGGCACCACTCGAATCGCCACATGATCGTTGACGGTTTTGCAGACCATCTCACACATACCACATCCCACACAAACCTCCGTCACCACTGAAAGACATAACGACTCGAAATCCATGACGAGGGCGTCGGTTGGACACCGCGACACACAAGCATGGCATCCTTGGCCTGCCGTACACAGCCGATGTAAGATCGCCGCCACTCCCATTTCCACCTGGCGGCTGTGCTCGACCGGTACGAGCGCGTCCGTCCCGCAGGCCGTCGCGCAAGGAAAGTCTTCACACAGGAGACAAGGGGATTGATCGGCATACAGAACCGGCGTGCCGTCGTTCGGATGGGCGACGATGGCGTGGGGTGGACAGGCCTTCACGCAGTCATGGCATTTCGTACACCTCTCGAGAAAAAGTTGTTCTTCCACCGCACCGGGAGGACGCAACCAGTCCAGCCGAACCCGAGCCGGGGTTTGCTCCTTGCAGAGGCCGTCTGCCTCCCTGACGAGCTCTTGCGCAGCTTTGACCGTGGAAAAAACGGAATCTTTCAGAAAATCTCGCCGGCCGTATGAAGGGTTGGTGGCCATAAACCTTCGCCCGCCTCTACATCACTCCATCTGCTCGCAATTGATAGACTTCCACACAACGATCGCAGGCCCCGAATTCAATATCCCATCCCGGATGATTCTCACGGATGAAGTCGAGCACATACGGCTCCAATTTCGTGCCCATATCCTCCACCCACGAATAGGTTGGAAACCGACATAGGGGGCAAGGGAAACCCGGCATGAGCATGATCTTGTTTTCCGTCTCCGGCACCTCTCCGCCTTCCACATCCACGGCTCGATCCATCACGCGCAGCGTGTCGGCGGCCATTTCGATCAACTCTGAATGAGTGAAGTAGGAGGTTTGCCACAGACCTTCGAACACCGACGTGAGTTGAGGCGGTGGAATTTTTCGATACCACGACCGAAACTCCTTGAACCGGTCCTCCTTGCTCAACATAGGTTCCTTGCCTACCGCCACCAACCGACTGTCCACACTTAGACTCCAGAGCACGCGATAACGCTGTAAGATTAACGTCTCTTCACCGGGATTGAGTCCCATCTTGGTATCAGGATCGTAACCGAATTGCGGATCGATCATGTCCGAAATATGCATCAACTCATGGCGGCAATAGCGGGTCAACGCCGGGTCGTAAAAACGACGGGGAATCAGTTTGATCCCGACGCCCTTCATGCCTTTCTCTTCGAATTCTTTGGCCAGGTCTTTTTCGACCGACCCCCATTTTCTGAGGATGTCGACGCCCTCCTGATCCTCCTTTAGCACACCTTTGACGAGAACGATTCCCACCTTTTGCTTCAAGAGCGGATATTCGTTGAACGAGTCGCGAACGATGTCCGAAAACCCCCAGATGCCGAAGAGATATTGATACAGTTTTTTGAACTCCGCCTCCCGATCTTCGAGGATGAATTTCTCGTAAATCGGGTCGGCATGTTCATGGAATTCCTTGAAGTAGGTCGGATCACCTTCACGTTCCGTCTTTTCGACGAACGAGTCGATCACTTCCTGGAGCAAGGCTGGTTGGAATCTGATTTCCATTTGAAGAACCCTCCGCGGCTAGAGGGGATGACCATAAAACAACACGCTCGACTCCTTACTCCACAATTACGGGTACTGGAGCCGGCTTGACTTGGCCGCGAGGCATCTCTTACGATCCGAACGACCGACAGAATTATACTGGCCGGGCTGTCGACCAATCAAGGACCAGACAACCAAGGGAACACACGACACATGCCGGAACCTATGATGTCCCATTCGCTCCCAACCGTCTCTCCAGAAACATCGCCAGTATCGACGTCTCCTTTCGACTTTTTGGAGCATTGGAGTGCCGAGTGTCGTGAGGTGAAAACGTTTCGTGGTCATTCGCATGGAATCTGGGCCGTCGCGTTTTCACCGGATGGAACCATGCTCGCCAGCGGCGGCGCTGAACGCCTTGTCCGTATGTGGGACGTCGAAACCGGTCGGTTGCTGCGCTCCCTTCGCGGCCACACCAACGATATCCGGGCCATCGTCTTCACACCGGACGGGCAGACCTTAGCTACCGGCAGCGAAGACCGCACCATCCGCCTCTGGGACGGAAAGACCGGGGCGCCGACGAAACTCCTCTTCACTCGTTACGATCATAACGTGTGCAGCCTCTCGCTTTCGCCGGACGGTCTCATGCTCGCGCGCGGCAGCCATAATAAAGACATCAAGATTTGGGAAGTCACGACCGGCACTGAGCTGATGACCTTGCTCGGCAAGGACGAATACGACCACCACTGGTCGGTCTGCGTGGTTTTTTCTCCGGACGGCATTCACCTCGCCAGTGGAACGGATATCGGGAAGATCAAGGTGTGGGAGGTGCTCCCGAGCGGCGAGGAAAAGGTGCTTCACGACGGCCACTGGCGGCAAGACGAGCAAGAATCCACCGAAACTCGCGGCTACTTCATTGAAGATGACGGCGGATTTCAAAAGCCGATGGATTACTGGATCGGTGCCATGACCTTCACTCCCGATGCCTCACTCCTCATTACCGGAAGCCGAGATACCACCATCAAGCTGTTCGAGATGCCGACCGTCGTGGAGAAAAAATCCCTCACCGGCCACAAGGGCTGGGTCCGCAGTCTCGCCGTATCACCGGATGGAAAAGTCTTGGTCAGCGCAAGCGACGACCAAACCATCAAGTTTTGGGATCTCGCTACCGGCCGAAATTTCCGGACGCTCAAAAGCCATAGCGCAGGTGTACGCTGCGTCGTCTTTTCTCCAGACGGCAAACGCCTCGCCAGCGCTTCGTGGGATCGAACGGTGAAACTGTGGGAGGGGGGAGAGAAGAGGGAAGAGTAATTAAAGTCCTTGCTTCGAACGGTCTTCACGTTCTATCCATTCTGGTTTAGAGTCTGAACTCTAAACATCCCCACTCAAGCCATTACCATCTTCTGCGCATTGAGGTGGTTTGCGTTTCTTGCCAAAATATTTTGATACTTGGTTCCTTTCCCAAACTTCAGACATCGCTGGCAACAGATTCCTGGCTGCTAGCCGCGCTACATGCTCCAGTGTTTTAACTATGGGGCGACGCTGGATAGTGTGCTCTGAGTCTTGCGACATCATAATTTCAACCAGATTCTCGCTCAGCCTGACTTTATTGAGACCGTAGCAAGCCTTTTGCTTATACAGCCCTTGCAAATTTGAACCCGGATTTTGGCCTGCCTTCCTGCAGGCAGCGACCTCAGCGGAGGTAAAAGTCGTATGGCCCTGTGCCTGTATACTCATCGCAGCAGCGATCTCACTGCATGAAAAGTTGTCGAACTCGAATGAATCTTTCCATATGCGTATGTATCCAGGCCGCGTCACGTAACGCTGGCTGCCATGGATAGACTTGGCCCTTTTCGCCTCTTCTTTAAGCCGTTTCGCGTAATTTTCATTGTCAAGAATAACGTACGTGAGTGTCTGGTGGTGGTGTAGATAGTCAACGAGTCGTAAAATTGCCCGGAAACGATCTTCCCTTGCACCCGTGGCGTTATCGACTCCGCCAAGAACGATAATTTCAATTCCATAGATGCCATGATGAGCACCAAAATATCTCTCAAAAATCTTTTCAACTGCGCGTTCTTCGCTCTGCCCTTCTACAATTAGGGCAAGCTTAGGCTGAGGGTTGAGCCCGAAACGGTTAACAACAAATTCCAGATAATGACGTGCATCCTGGCGAACTGCCAATTCCGGCACATGAACGATGATCGTCCCAGTGACTTCGTTTGGATGAGGCAGCTCCTCGCCATATAAGTCTCTGTGAAGAAAGCGCAGCATGTGCGCCGCCGAACGCAGCGTCTCAGCTCGTAAGGCATCACCCTTCAGCCTGGCCCGTTCACGAACAGAGATAAATTGCATAAGTTGATACCAGTGCTGAAGGGGATCGCAGTGCTCTTGTTCACCAGCCAGTCCGTCATAAGCGTGGCGCAGTTTTTCGGGCGTCAGATCAAATAGGCGCTCCGCAGTTTGAGGTTTCCAATCCTTAACCTTCTCATGCCAGTTCCAGCCATGACCGTTAATGCTGATCCATCGATCCAAAAAGCTTCCTGCACCTATCTGAATTGTCCTCTGATCCCCCTGTGTTCTCGGGTAATACCAGTTAGAAATGTATTGACACAAAAATGACACACCACGGCGATATTCATGAGTGCGCAGAGTTTCCGCCATGCCCTCTGCATGCCGCATCCAAACTCCACTATTCTTGGTCCAGTCGATGGCGTCCTCTTTGTCGCGATCAAGATAGGCATCCAACTTCACATGAAGCGTCATCCCCTGAAGGACAGCATTAAGATAATCGAGCTGAAAAACTGAGTAGTAGCCCTCCTGGGTTCGATCTAGGTGGCTCGGAATTTCATAGCTGGGTGGAATCTCTGTGGTGTCCCACGCCAATCTCTTCCTGAACCAGTTATTCCCTTTGCGCAGCGGAATATGAAATGGCGGCTCATTTGCTCCTGGCGTCCGCACTCGGAAGACTGGAGCAAACAAACCCAGGCGTTCGAACCGTACCAATCGCTCTCGGTCAATACAAAGGCCGCGTTGCCGACAATACTCGACAAAGCAATCTGTCCCTAGCAAAGGGCACGCGAGGACAGCCCCGGCCTGGATAATAGCCCGTCCAACATTGGCTGGAATAATAAGAAGGAGTCCGAAGAGGCCTTCTGTTTTTTAACCAGCAATCTTGTCATTGCCTGTATTTCCCCATACGTAGGTTCAATGCTGCAGACGAGGCACTGCGCAAGAAATCTGATTTATTTAAGGGCGGTGTGGGTGGGATCTGAGTTCTGTCCAGCATCGGTACCGCATTCAGACAAGGCTATATCGTCCAGATTTCTTCGTTCCACTTCGTTGTACCAACCCAGCCTCCAAAAGTGGATTCAAGAGATCCATTGCTCCTTGTTTGGAAACGCGTAAGCCCTCACGAAGCTCTCTGGGCGTCATCGCTCCCCGGTCCTTGAGCAACCGAAGCAGTTGTTCTTGGCGTGGGCGCAGGACTATTTTTTTCGGTCCAGAACTAGCCTGGAGATGCTGGATACGGGTCCAGACACGCTCCAATGTGATTCGCAATGCCTTGGCACAGTACTCAACCCAAGCCGTGAGATCACTCCCCTGCTTCCGCACATTGGCAAGCGCCGCGTAGTAGGCGGACCTGTCTTCCCAATACACTTCGTCGACTGAAAAGATATGGTGAGTGTCAAACCCTCGGCGGTAGAGTTCCCACAATGCCAGAGCTCTGCCAGTACGGCCGTTGCCGTCGGCAAACGGATGGATGTCCTCAAACTGGTAATGGAGTATGGCTGATGAAACAACCGGTGACCATTCTCGGGCACGATCATTCCACCACTCCAGAAGCTCGCTCATCAACCCGCTGACCATATCCGGCGCTGGTGGTGTGTATTGCCCCACATAGACCTGTATATCTCGATATCGGCCTGCAGAACCTTGATCCATTACTTCTGTGGCGAGCAGCTTATGTAACTTTAAGATGTCTGTATGGACGATCCGTTTCTTCTTGTTGTGCCGTTCGATGAAACGAAGTCCCGCCAAGTAGTTGAGGATCTCACGTTGCGACCGAGGCGGTTCGGTCGCTAGACCATGTCCCTCCTCGATGAGACGCACCTGTTCCAGCGTTAGCGGGTTACCTTCAATGGCTGTAGAGCTGTGGGTATTCCGCACTCGTGCATCGCGTTGCAGTTTCGGAATCCACGGCACCTGTATCGTGGCTGCAAGGATGCGCTCGCGCATGCCTGCAATGACTTCTAGTTCCCTTACTGTAGCAGGAGTAATGCTGAACTTGGGTTGAAACCCCATGCGGTTAGCATAATAAATGAGTCAAGTATGAGTCAAGTTATGGGTCAACCAGCTTGAGGCGTTTCAGCTATGCGGTCATGACACCACTCCCGCCGCATCAAGCTACACAAATAAGGGCCGCGATCAATTCGGCGCAATTTCGTAGATCAGCGTCACCGATGCTTCGACCTTCAGCTCCCCTGGCGAGATCTGTACATCACGGACACTTCCCTCCATCGCCATGTGTGCCATAGGAGCGGCAGGCCTGACCATATGGCCACCCTCATTGGCTGATAGAACCCGCACGAGCTTTACGTGCAGAGCCTTGCTCAGCACGGCTGCTTTCTCACGCGCCTTGGCTGCAGCCTGTTTCAATGCTTCCAGACGTACCGATCGTTCATCGCGCAATCCCCAGTGCAACCCCTGAAAGCTATTCGCGCCGGCCTTTAAGACTTCTTCTATCACGGCGCCGACTCTGTCGAGGACACGGATTTCCACTGTCACCACATTGCTGACGACATAACCGATGATTTCCGGAGTGGCAGGCGGCGCATCAGTAGGACGGTTAGGCGGCAGTCGATATTGCGGGGACACCGTAAAGGATGAGGTTTGGATCAGCTCCTTGTCGATCCGCAAGTCTCGCAGCCGGTCCATGACCTTACTCATGCCAGCGCTATTCTGCCTCTGCGTCTCGGCGAGTGATTTGCCGGGAGTCTCCATGCCGAACGTGACGAAGGCCGTATCCGGTGCATGCGGCACCGTCGCGGTTTCGCTGACCGTGAGGGTTGGCGTTTCTGGCCTTGTCTCATCATGCGCCTGCGTCACAGCCGGCAACCCAAGCAACAGCGCCAATAGCCAGACAATTCGCATGCCGTCCTCCTTTCATCGTCTGACAACTCATTTCTGTAATCGCCCGTCCACATCTTCCAGAGCTGTGTGACAGCATATCTTCTCCCTTAACCATGGCGCAAGAAAACGCAGCCACCTCACTGCGACTTGACCCAGCTGAAGCAATGCGGCATCCTCTCACTGAAAGTCCTGGCAAGACGCGATCATATGGCTATGACATCCAGCATGCTCCCTCTCGGCACCCCGGCTCCTGCGTTCGAACTCCGCGATGTGGTAAGCGGGCAGACCTATTCGCTCAGCTCATGTTCAGACAAGACCGCGCTCCTGATCATGTTTATCTGCCGGCACTGTCCTTATGTGGTACATGTCGAGCAGGAGCTGGCGAAGATTGGGCGCGACTATCTGGACACGGGCTTAGGAATTCTCGCGATCAGCAGCAATGACCAGGTCGGATATCCCGATGACGCGCCACCAAAGCTGAAAGAAATGGCTCAGCGACTCGGGTTCACCTTTCCGTTCTGTCACGATGAGACGCAGGAAGTCGCGAAAGCTTATCGCGCAGCCTGTACTCCGGACTTTTATCTTTTCGATCGTGACCGACGGCTCGCATATCGCGGGCAGCTGGATGACAGTCGTCCCGGCAATGGCAAGGCGGTAACCGGCCGTGATCTGCGCGCCGCCATCCAAGCCGTACTCGATGGGAAACCAATCGCCGGTACTCAACGGCCTAGCATCGGCTGCAGTATCAAGTGGAAGCAGGGGAATGCTCCCCTCTACGCATGACGACTGCTTTCTTCACCTGAATTACGCCTGCGCCCCTACTCATCTCGCCCTTCAGCGATAGACCATTTTTCTCCTTCTCCCTCTCAGGATTGATACGTATTGCAAGAGGTATCAAATTTTGACGGCCTACAAGAAATAAAGAGAGGGGTTGGCATGAAAATTTTTGCTCCACATCTTCTGTGGATAACCTTGTGAATAGATCGTCATTTTGATGCAAGCATGCACCTTGACGTGTTTATTTATCAAACTGCCTATTTTTTAGGCATCCGCTTCATCTGAGCTGAACCACAACTAATAGTAGTATGATCACAAGTTCAATACTTTCTTGCATATTCCTAGGAATATCCCTTATCACAACGGGGGCTTCGTTTTGAAGACTTCCGTAAACCCATCATTCTGATTACTATCCACAGGTATAAGAAATTCCTGTGGATGACGGTTCCAAGCATTAGGAGCGGAGTTTCGCAACTGTCAAGAGCTATGAATCAAAAATAAGACTCCATTAACCACGAAAAAGCTCCAGAGACTAACGCCTCGACCGCAGGGCCAAATGGCAAGCCACCTATCCCATATGGGATCGCATGGGCAAGACAAACGGCCACTGAGATCGTAATGAACTCATTCGAGCCCGTATTTCACATGACATTTAGGGGTGCTTCAAACAGAGAAGCGTGACGAAGGGGGGTCTGGAATCAACGAACGGACTACCAGGCGTAGGCCTCAGGTGCAGCGCCACCCGGTCCAGGAAAAATTTCGTCCAGTTGTTTCAGAATGTCGCCGCCTAGCGAAAGACTCAGGGCCCGCATGGCCCCGTCAAGTTGTTCCATGGTACGAGGGCCGATGATCGGGGAGGTGACCACTGGTTGATGCAGGAGCCAAGCCAGCGCAACATCGGCCGGCTGCTCACCCATCCGTTTACACAACGCTTCATAGGCTTCGAGTGCGGGACGAGACTTGGCCGCCTCCTGTTTTAACTCCGCATCCGCTCGACGCCCCTTGTCCGCAGATGGCAAAACCCCAGCCAGCAACCCACGCCCCAGTGGACTCCATGGGATGAGACCAATACCATAAGCCTCACAGGCAGGGATGACTTCCAGCTCAATCATCCGATCGACCAGATTATAGAGACTCTGCTCCGACACCAACCCCAAGAAGTTCCGGTTGCGCGCGGCCTCCTGAGCTTGAGCCACATGCCATCCGGCGAAATTACTGCTGCCGACATACACAACTTTTCCTTCTCTGACTAACTGTTCCATCGCTTGCCAGATTTCTTCCCATGGCGTACCTCGGTCCACATGATGCATTTGATACACGTCGATCCAGTCTGTCCGCAGCCGACGAAGACTTTCCTCACAGGCGCGTTTGATATGGACGGCCGAGAGGCGAGACTGATTCGGCCACTCGCCCATCCGGCCGTACACCTTGGTGGCTAGCACCACCTTGTCTCGGCGACCTCCGCCTTGCGCGAACCACCGACCGATAATCTGCTCCGTCCATCCCTCACCGAGTTTCCAGCCATACACATTGGCGGTATCGAAAAAGTTGATGCCGAGCTCCAAGGCGCGGTCCATCATGGCGAAGCTATCAGGCTCGGTCGTGTGCGGCCCAAAATTCATGGTCCCGAGGCAGAAGCGACTGACCCTTACTCCCGACCGCCCAAGATGTCTATATTCCATGAGCAACCGCCTTTGAGACCATACACCTACTGGAGAACCTACAGAAATATCGCGCTCACACAGTAGTCGATCGGCCTAATATCCCCGCCCTGTACTCCCACCACGCCCCATCCGGTCAAGAGGGAGAGCTTCGTAGCGTTGTTTGAGGTCTGGATGCTCAGCAAGATACTGCTTGACCGCCGCATCATCCGCAAAGACGTCCGGACTGCGTTGGCGATATTCCTCGAGGGTCAGATCATGTTTCGCCAAGAGCGCTGTGAGCTTCGCGTTGATATCCGCGCCCATTTGGCGCATTTGTTCTTGTGACGGACGCTGGCCGTCACCGTAACCCGACCCACCCTTGAAATAATTCGTCATCATTTCACCGATCTCGATTCTTGCGTTGACGAACCGTTCCACTTCGGCCGGTTCGGCGGCGTGAACAACTCCGAGACAAAGAACAATCCCCAATGAGATAGCGATGATTCGGTTCCACACATTCATCGTCACAATCCTCCTACAAATCAAAAATGAAATAGCGTAACACCGTAACCCTGCTTCCTCATCGGACCACCGTTACGTCTCCTCTTCGCCGTCACTGTGAGCCGATGGAATACCGTAGCGTTTGCACTTTTCCCAAAGAGCTTTTCTGGACAACCCCAAGACCTTCGATGCGGTCGTGCGACTCCCTTCGACTCGCTCCAGCACAGAGATGATGTAGTCCTTCTCGAACCCTTCCCGCGCCGCGGCAAGCGAAGTCAGGGCCGCATCCCTTTTCTTTTGACTTCCGGTTAAGCCTTCGCTGCAAAAGCCGCAGGATTCCTGCGGCGCCCCGCCCAGATAGGGACAGGATTGGAAACCACACAGATCTGCCGGCTGCACTGTCGCTCGATCGCGGCTCAGCGCCACGGCTCGTTCAACCATATTCTCCAGCTCCCGCACATTTCCAGGGTACGAATAGCGAAGCAACAGTTCACGGGCCGGCTGCGAAAACCCACGCAGAGGCTTGTTCAGCTTCTCCGAGCACGTTTCCAGTACATGTTGGGCGATGACCATGATGTCTTCCTGCCGTTGCCTGAGCGGTGGGACCACGATAGGCACGACGTTGAGGCGATAAAAGAGATCTTCTCGGAACCGACCCTGCGCCACTTCTTTGCGCAGGTCTTTTTGCGTGGCGCACACAAGTCGCACGTCCGCTTCAATCGTCTCATTGCTCCCGACTCGTTCAAAAGTCCGTTCCTGAAGCACGCGCAAGAGTTTCACCTGCACGACAGGCGAGATTTCGCCGATCTCGTCAAGGAATAGAGTCCCTCGGTTGGCCATTTCGAACCGGCCTCGCCGTTGGCGCAGTGCGCCTGTGAACGCACCCCTCTCATGGCCGAAGAGTTCGGCCTCCAGTAGCGCCTCCGGCAAGGCGGCACAGCTCACTTTGATCAACGGATACCCCCGACGAGAACTGTTCTGATGCAACGCGTTCGCGACAAGTTCCTTACCGGTCCCGCTCTCACCGACGATCAGCACCGTCGAGTCGGTCTCGGCTACCAACTTGATCTTCTCAAGGACGGCCCGCATGCGACTGTTGACCCCTAAGATGCCATTGAAACAAAACTTATCTTCGAGTTGACGTTTGAGATCCTGATTCTCTCGGCGCAAGGCAATCACAGCGCCGACCCGCTCGACGATCAACAGCAATTCGTCCATCTGAAAGGGTTTCGTCACGTAATCGAAGGCCCCCAGCTTCATGGCCCCCACGGCTGTTTCTACAGAGCCATGAGCGGTAATGACGAGCACCTCTGTCAGCGGATCCTTTTCTTTGACCGTCTTGAGCACCGCTAGCCCATCCGCGCCCGGCAACCGGAGGTCGGTAATCACCACATCAAACGCTTTCGCGCGAAGCGCTTCAATCCCTTCCGTACCTGTCGATGCCGCATGGACGTTGCAGCCGACGGCCTCCAAAGCATCCATTATCGATAAGCGCATCAACGGCTCATCGTCCACCAGCAAAATGCTCAACCCCTTCATGCTTCCTTCTCTGCCAGGGCGCGCACTCGAGACACCGGCAAGCAAAGCGTGAACCTCGTTCCTTTGCCGACCTCACTCTCGACTAGGATTTTTCCTCCATGACGCTCCATGATACCAAGATTTACCGACAGGCCGAGCCCCGTCCCCTCTCCCTCCCCTTTGGTCGTAAAGAAGGGATCGAAGACGCGCGGGAGCACTGATGCAGGAATCCCCGATCCTGTGTCCGTCACATCCACACGGCACACTCCTTCAAGCACGGATGTCCGGATCGTCAACGTTCCTCCCTTTTTCATAGCCTGCACGGCGTTCAAAATGAGGTTCATCAAAACCTGTTCGATCATGTGCCGATCAACCATGACACTCGGCAAGTCGTGCCCTGGAAACACTTCCAAGCAGATTCGATTCGGAGCGAAGAGATGGGTCGTCAGCACCAGCACCTGCTCCACAATGCGATTGATATCACCCGGGCTGAACTCTGGTTCGTGTTGTTGCGAAAAATCCAGCAACTGCCGAACGATCTTCTGAACACGCCGGACGCCGGACTCCATGGAGGCCCAATATTCCTCTTGGCGCGCCGCCGACAGAGTTCCCTTTCGAAGGTTATAGAGACAATTCAGGATCCCTCCGAGAGGGTTATTAATTTCATGCGCCACACCCGCAGCGAGCTTCCCAATGGACGCCAGTTTTTCAGCATTTCGAATTTGTCGCTCCAGCTTCTTGGTCTCCGTCATATCACGCGCGATGCCAAGCACCCCAAGGATCTCGCCGTCGACCCCGTGCAGAGGAGACACGCTGACCATAACGGCGCGCGGTTCGCCCAGCCGTGTCATAACCTCGACTTCATAGACCTGCTTGGCGCCAATATCCAAAGTGTTCTTCAGGCGACGTCCTCGGTGGCGCCGAGACAGGAGCGAGAGATACGGGCGCCCTACCAAATCATCTTTACGATAGCCCCACGCATTGACCTTGCTATTGACATAGGTAAAGTGTTGGTCCAGATCGAGGATATAGATGACGTCATTGGCATTCTCGAGCAGATTTTCGAGATACTGTTTGGTTTCTTCGATTTCTCTCGTGCGTTCCCGCACTTTCAATTCGAGATCTTCGCGGTACGATTGCAACTGGCGCTGAAGCTTTTTCCGATCGGTAATATCGCGAAGCTGCACCATCACGAGCAACGGATCGGTTTCACTCACCCGAATCAAGTCCATTTCCACCGCCATCTCGTGCCGATCCGCGTGGTATACGGTGATTTCCTGCGTGGGAACCCGCCGCTCTTCCGAGCTGACATCACACAACCAACTTGTAAAGGTCTGATGGTACTCCCTGGGAATGATCTCGAGGATATTGGTTCCGATGACATCCGATTCAACATAGCCCAGCACTTGCGCTTCCCGCTGATTCACGGCGACGACCGTCCCGGTTGGCTTCACCATGAAGACGGAATCAGCCACGAAATCGAACAAGGCTTTGTAGCGCGCCTGTGAAGCAGTCAACTCCTTCGTGCGTTCGGAAATCGCCTGTTCTAATCCTGCCGTGTACCGCTGCAGCTGCTGCTCCAAACGACGCCGTTCGGTCACGTCTCGGACAAAGGCGCGCGAGTGCACCAACCCCCCTCGATCGTGATCGATCAGTGCCGTCGCATGAATCTCTACCTCGATATGACGACCATCCTTCGCCAGCAACACCGTCTCAATTGAGCTCTGCCCGCGCCTGACAAGCTGTTCAAGATAATGCAAGACCTTCGATTCCTGCCCGTCGGGAACGATGTCCCATAGTTTCATACCCAAGATTTCATCATGCGCATATCCAAGTTTGTCGAGGCCGGTTTTATTGACATGAACGAGCCGACCGCCTCGATCCAATTGGCAGATCATTTCGGGAGCATGTTCGATCAGATCACGATATTTCTCCTCCAATTGCCGAACCTCTGTCACTCGCTGTTCCAGCTGGCCGAACGAGCGTTGTAGATTGGAGGCCATTCGATTGAAGGCAATGGCGAGTCGTTCGATCTCATCGCCGGTTCTTAAGTCTAACCGCTGTTCCAAGCGACCGCTCCCGATCTGCTGAACCCCATCTTGCAGCAAACGAATGGGCTTCGCGATCCGGCGAGCAGTGAGGGTTCCGATCGCTCCAAGCCCGATCAACACCGCCACACCAAAAACCACAATCTTGATCATCAACTCATCCAGCGGAGCAAAGGTTTCGCTGGGCTCCTGACGCACGACTGTGATCCAGCGTTTTCCACCCAGACTGCCGCTCGCAAGGCGATCGGCGAACCGAACCGACGCATACCCAATCAACGCTTGCTCATGACCATGCGAATCGTCGTCCACGACTGCCCATCCGGGTTTCAATGCCTCCAGCGCGGTGAATAGTTCGGAACCGACGGAATGGGCTTCAGGTCCAAGGACTGGGCAAATCACCACTCCCCCGTCCGAGGCGAACAGAATGGCATGACCCGTCGCACCGAACAAGCCCTCCGTAATGGACTGAAACAACGTGTCGCGTCTAAGCAGAACGGTCACAGCCCCGATCACGGCACTACGTTGATCATCGAAAATCGGCGCCGCCACCACGACGACGTGAGTCCCAAAGGCCGGATCGAAAGCGATTTCACTCACGAAAGGTTGTCGACTCCCCTCTTTAACCACCGCTTGCCACCACGCGGTTTTCGCATAGGAGTATTCCACCTGCGGAATGGAACTGACGACCAAGGCTCCCTGCCCGTCGGTGATCAATATACCGACATAATCCGACTTTCGAATCTCGTGCCACCGAATCAAGTAATTGGTCACGATTTGGTTGACAAAGAGCGGAAACTCGCTTCGCTTATCCCGTTGCTTCCATCGCTGTTGCCAATCATGGATGATTTCCGAAATCCTCCGTGCGTCTTTGCCTTCATAGGTGCGGTTGGCTTCCGAGACGGCGGTTCGGAGAAAGGGCGTGGTCGCGAGCTGCTGAGCCTCGTTCATACTTCGGCTCACGTGCGATTCGATCCGACGAGCTGCTTCGACAGCCGCCTCCTTGAAATTTGCCCCTGTGGACTCACGTAAGGCGCGTCGTTCTTCTACATAGATCAGAACCAAGAGGAGGACGAGCGGCAGGAGACCGACCATCACGATCGCCGCGATGATCTTCTGCTGGAGGCTGTGAGACCGGCTCCAGAGTGCCATGGCTACACCACAGAAACACGGGAACGGTATTTCATTGCGAGAACGCGTTTGCGTATCGAGCGACGATGAAGGCGGGCTCTAAGCACCGCTCAGCACCGACAACACGAGACAGACGAGCGACACACGACATCTCATTCCATCATTCGCTCAGCCGCGTTTCAAGAGTCGACCCGACGTTCCGGGCCACAAAAGCAGGAGTGGGCTGGCGACGAACACGGATGAAAAGGTGCCGACGATCACGCCCCAAAGCAGCGCCAATGAGAAATCGTGCAGGACTTCTCCGCCCGCCAGGGTCAGTGGAACGAGGACGAGCACAACGGTCAAACTGGTGACGATCGTGCGGCTCAGGACCTGATTGATGGCGGTGTTGATCGTTGCTTCTTCGCTTTCTCGACGCCGCAACTTCAGATTCTCTCTGATCCGATCGAACACAACGACCGTGTCGGTCAAGGAATATCCGGCCAGTGTCAAGAGCGCCGTTACGACGAGGAGAGTGATTTCTTTGTCTAAGATATAGAAGGTTCCGATCACGGCCAGGACGTCATGAAACGTCGCCAACGCGGCTGCGACACCGAATCGGAGTTCGAATCGAGCCGCTATGTACAGGATAATGCCTGCGAACGAAATGACGACGGCCACGAGCGCATCTTGTTGAAGTTTTTTGCCGATGGTCGGCCCGATTTCGGTCGTCGAGTCGACCACGAATTCGTTACTCGGAAACTCTTTGGTAAAGATTCCCATTACCCGTTCCGCTATCTTCTCTTCGATCGTCGTGGAAGTCTTCACTCGGACAAGGAGCTTGTTGTCCTGTCCAAATTCCTGCAACTCCGCATCGACGAGGCCGTTTGTCTCCAACGCTTTACGGGCTTCATCGATCCGGACCGGCTGCTCGAACTTGAGCTGGACCGCCGTTCCCCCGGCAAAGTCGATGCCAAGATTGGCAGCACCCCGCGCAATCTGGACCAGCCCGATAAGCCCGAGTAAGACCATCATCCCCGAAAGCAGAAATGCGAGCTTGCGCTTGCCCATGAAGTCAATGTTGGTCTTTCCCAGAATCTCTAACATATGCGCTCCCTTTTCATGATCCTGGCCTCTCCCTCCAGGCTCCTGACTGACGGCTTCATGGTTAAATGCTCAGCGCCTCGACTTTTTTCCGCTGGTATAACAAATCAAACACCACTTTCGTCCCGACCAACGCCGTGAAGAGATTAATGGCAATACCAAGGCACAGCGTCACGGCAAAACCCTTGATCGGTCCGGTCCCAAAGAGAAAGAGGGCAACCCCGGTGATCAGAGTCGTGACGTGCGAGTCGACGATCGTCAGTAACGCTTTGTCATACCCCGCATCAATGGCGGACCGGACAGCCTTCCCCCCGCGCAGTTCTTCTCGAATCCTCTCAAAAATCAAAACGTTCGAATCGACACCCATTCCTATCGTCAGGACGATGCCGGCAATCCCCGGCAAGGTCAACGTGGCGGTCAAGGCGGACAGTGCGCCCATCAGACACACCAGGTTCAACACCAGGGCAAAGTCCGCGATCAGCCCGGACAGACGGTAATACACGATCATGAAGATCACTACCACTCCCCCGGCAATGAGGGTAGCTCTGATCCCTTTATCGATGGAATCTTGGCCGAGGGATGGACCGACGGTAAGATCCTGCACGATCTTGAGCGGCGCCGGGAGAGCTCCGGCCCGCAGAACAATCGCCAAATCATTGGCCTCCTGCGTGGAGAAGGTCCCGGTAATCTGAGCGCGCCCTCCCGAAATTCGCTCCTGGATGACCGGTGCCGAGTAGATGATGTTGTCGAGCACCACCGCCATGCGTTTCTTGACATTCTCCCCTGTAATCCGTTCGAATTCCTGCCCACCTTTGGAGTCAAATTCGATGGACACATACGGATCGTTGAACTGCCCGATGGCCACCCGCGCATCGCTCAACACGTCACCGGTCAGCATGACCCGCTTTTTGACCACATACGGCATACGAAATTCGACGCCGGTATCTTTATCGACCACTCGCTCGAACAAGATTTGATCCTCCTCAGACAGTTGGCTCGCGAACTCCTGAAGCACCTCGGCCTCTTTGTCTCTCATCACACGCGCGGGCAAATCGAGTCGGATATCTTCGTTCAGCATTTTGAATTCAAGCAACGCTGTTTCTTTAATGAGATCTTTGGCACGCTTTGGGTCTTTCACACCCGGCAGCTGGACGACGATCTGCTTCAGCCCTTGCCGTTGTACAATGGGTTCGGTGACGCCGAATTGATCGATCCTGTTGCGAATGGTTTCCAGAGCCTGGTTGATCGCCGAGTCCTTAATACGCTTCGTTTCCGCTTCACGCAACTCCCACACCGCGGTCGTGGCTGATCCCGCCGATTCCTTCTCGACGAAGATGGGGAAGTTATCGATCAACTTTTGGGCCGACGTTTTTGCGTCGGCATCCTGCGCCAGAATGGTGATTTGGTCGTGCGCCGTTCTCTTCGTCGATTCAATTGCCAGTTTTCTCTCGGCGACAAGGTCCTGGAGAGCCGTGACAGAACGGTCGACCGCAATCTCCACGGCACGGTCCTCATCCACCTCCAGCACCATATGAATGCCGCCCTGCAAATCCAGTCCCAGCGTGATGCCCTTATTCGGCAACATCTCTCTCAACCAACTCGGCATCGCTTGATATGCCGGTTGATAGGACGGTAGAAAAAAGACCACCGATGCAACAAACAACAATGTCAACAACCACAAGCGCCCACTTACTTTTTTCATCTCGTCTACAACCTCTTGTCCCGTGTAACCGACACGGCCTTAGTCTTTCTCGTCGTCTTCTCCGCGCACTCGCGAGACATTGTCGCGCTGCATCTTGATCTTGGTATTGTCAGCGATCTGAAGCGTGATCGTCTCTTTCCCAAGATTCGTGATCGTGCCCCAGATCCCTGAAGTGGTCACGACTTTGTCACCCTTCTTCAACGCGTCCAACAAGGCCCGTTGTTGCTTTTGCTTTTGCTGCTGCGGCCTGATCAGCAGAAAATAGAAAATGATAAAGATTAAGAGAAAGGGAACCAGCGACAAAATCCCTCCTGCTCCGCTGGGAGCAGATGCACCCCCTCCACTCGTTTCTTGCGCCCATGCAATTGATTCCATCAACATCGAACAAATCCCCTTCTCTTATGTGTGAAAGCTCCCGTGACATTCACCGTGCAGTTCCAGCTCGCTGTCCGAAAAAGCGGGCCGATTCGCCTGTCGATCACGATTGTGGTAGAACGTTTCGCGGAATGCCGCGAACCTTCTCTCGGCCAGAGCTTCCCGCATCTGGCGCATCAAATCCGAAAAATACCAAAGGTTGTGGATCGTATTCAGCCGTGCTCCCAGCATTTCTTTGACTAAGAACAAGTGATGCAAATAGGCTCGCGAGTACCGGCGGCAGACTGGACAACCACACGCGGAGTCGATGGGTCGTTCATCATCGGCGTATTGTGCCTGTTTGATGACCACCCGACCTGATGCCGTAAACAACGAGCCCGTTCTGCCGTGACGGGACGGGACTACGCAGTCGAACAGATCGATCCCACGAGCCACGCCTTCGACCAGATCTTCAGGAAGCCCGACGCCCATAAGGTACCGAGGCTTCTTCTCAGGCAACTCTGGAACCGTCACATCAAGCATCGCATACATGTCGGCCTTTCCCTCCCCAACCGACAACCCCCCGATGGCGTATCCTTCGAGCCCTAATGCCACCAGCTCCCTCGCTGAGGCGACACGCAAGTCGGCTTCCAATCCGCCTTGAACGATGCCGAACAGTGCCTGGTCGGTTCTGCGGCGCACCGATTGACAACGCGCGGCCCAGAGCTTGGTCCGCCGCATGCTGTCCTGAATCACTCCTCGGTCGGCCGGCAGCGCGACACACTGATCCAACACCATGATGACATCGGCCCCCAACGACTCCTGAATCTCTATCGCCTTTTCCGGCGTAATGAAATGCGTTGACCCGTCGATATGCGACTGAAATGTGACACCGTCATCAGTAATCTCACACAACTTCGCCAAACTGAAAATTTGAAACCCCCCGCTATCCGTAAGGATGGCCCCCGGCCAACCGGTGAAGGCATGGAGCCCTCCCAGTTCAGCTACGACCTTGTGTCCGGGTCGCAAGAACAGATGATACGCATTATTGAGGATGAGATGAAACCCTAACTTCTGGAGATCATCCGACTCGAGTCCCTTCACAGGCCCCAAGGACCCCACCGGCATGAACGTCGGTGTCTCGATCACCGCGTGATCGGTTGTCAGCAGGCCGATACGGCCCTTACAGTACGGATCCGGCTGGTCAACCTGATACTGCGTCATCTTGTGTAGGATCTCATCTACTACATGTGCTCAGGCGCCGAAATGCCGAGTACATCGAGCCCATTCCTGAGCACTTGTTGGACTGTCCCCATCAGAATGAGTCTCGCTGCAGTCCGCTGGGGTGTGATCGTTTCAGCAGGCGCCGTTCCATCACTCTCTTGATCAATCGCAGAGGGCAACACCCGATGCTTGTTATAAAACGTATGCAGCTGCGCTGCCAATTGTTGGAGGTAGTACGTCACACGATGCGGCTCAAAGGTCAACGCGCTGCCTCGAATGACCTCAGGGTAGGAGGACAGTTTTTTGATCAGCCCCAATTCATCGGGATCCGTCAAGACGGTGAGGTCCGCCCCACCCGTAGTTGGACGGGCGATTCCCCGTTCGGAAGCCACACGCCAGAGGCTGCATATTCTGGCATGCGCATACTGAACATAGTACACCGGATTGTCGGCTGACCGCTGCTTGGCCAACTCCAGGTCGAATTCCAAATGAGTCTTGGAATCGCGCATTAAAAAATAGAACTTCGCGGCGTCCGCTCCGACTTCGTCGATGACTTCCCGCATCGTAATGAATTCACCGGTCCGCTTGGACATCTTCACTTCGATTCCACCCCTCAGCAGCTTGACCAACTGAACAAGCACCACCTGAAGCCGCTCTTTCGGATATCCGTAGGCTTGCATCACGGCTTCCATGCGATGAATGTACCCATGATGATCGGCACCCAAAACATCGATCAACAGATCGTACCCGCGTCGCAGCTTGTCATGATGATAGGCAATGTCGGAGGCTAGATAAGTAAATTGCCCGTCCTGTTTCCTGACGACCCGGTCTTTCTCGTCACCGTACTTCGACGACCGAAACCACCACGCGCCGTCTTGTTCAAACAAGAGTTCACGAGCCTTGAGTTCGTCCAGAGCCCGCTCAACGGCCCGAGACTCCAGGAGCGAGGTCTCGCTGAACCAAGATTGAACCTCAATGCCAAATACCTTGAGATCATCACGAATGAGTCCGAGGAGTTCCTGATACGCAAGCGCCCGGCAGCGAGCTTCGAGATCACCGGGAGTCACATCGCCTGCAACTCGATCCAACTGTTCCTTGATCCGCTGAGCGACCCCAGTGATATAGGTACCGTGATAGCCATCCTCCGGAAACTCGATGGTCTGCCCGGACAACTCTCGGTAACGAGCATAGACGGACGCACCTAACAGTTTCATCTGCCGTCCGGCGTCGTTGATGTAATACTCACCCACAACGTCATAACCGATCGCTCTCAGCAATCGGACAACTGCTTGCCCGACTGCCGCGCCTCTCCCATGACCGACGTGCAACGGACCGGTCGGGTTGGCGCTTACATATTCGATCAAGACTCGACGTCCGGTTCCTATACTTGTGTGACCATACCGAGTCCCTTGCTGTTCAACTTCACGGAGAACTTCCTGCCAGAGAGCAGGCTTGATCGTTAGGTTCAAGAAACCGGGTCGCACGACTTCTACCCGATCAAAAAGCTGATCCCGTTGGGAAAGATTTTCGACGATGATCTGCGCGATATCATGTGGTGTTTTCTGTTCGGACGATGCCAAAGACATGGCTACCGTCGACGCTAAGTCACCCCATTCTGGACGTTTGGGCGCATCCAGTGTCAGCGCCGGCCAAGCCGTGGCTTTCAACTGTCCCTTTTGCTTCGCACCGTCTAACGCGTTAAGCAAGGCGGTCGCTACCTTTTCCCGTACAACACCTTGCGACACAATGCCTCTCCCATACCCTTAACCAAAAAAGAAAATGAACGGGGCACTCTAACATATGATGTCTGGAGAGACAAGGCTGTTTGTCATTGTATTACAGTAGGTTGCGAGACTCATGGGCCTACTCCAAATGCTAACTCAGTCAGAAGCTCCTCGATTCGAAGATCAAGACAAGACTTCTCATGGCAATTTTTCACGGCCTGCCATGTAGGACACACACAGGAACCACCGCGTAATATCGTCACATGGCGACCCTGCGGTGCCCAACGGTGATGATCGGTCGGGCCAAATACCGCAACAGTGCGCACGCCCAAAAGAGCAGCCAGGTGGGTTATACCTGAATCATGGCCAAGGTACAGGTCTGTATGCGCAAAGACTCCGGCAAGCAGCGGGAGGTCAAGGTCTCGCAGAACCGGCGGCCTCTTGCTCAGTACTCTCAGCACACCATCCACCGTATCTCGGTCAGCCGGTCCCTCCAAGAGAACCGGAGACATCTTTCGGTACTGTAACTGATCAATTATGTTGGCCAATTTCTCAGGTCTCAGACACTTGTGAATACTTCCACTTCCTGGATGTACAAGCACCAGTGAGTGACTCTTCATGATTCCCTTGCTCCCTAGACAGATTCTACCTTCTTCGATGAGATGGGCAGGAATCTGGAGTGCGTCCTCTCCAAGACCATTAACGCTGTCTTCACCAATTATTTCGAGGAAACGGTCACGCTGATGTTTCTTCCGCAATGCTGAAGAAAATGGCGATTGAATCCATACCTTCAGCACTCCGTATTCACGCAACACCTTGGCGAGAGAGCCATCAACATCTTCGGCCCATGCCACGGCCGCATCGCATCGTTCTAAGTGCGATCGTAATTCAATAGATTGACCACCAAACTTTGCAAACAATCCTGAGCATATCTGCGATTCAGTAGGTATCCATCCATCGATCACACGGCACTCGGTCAGCAATCGGCTGACGGACGCACGAGCGATTAACAAGATGTTATGCCGAGGGAACCGTGACGCCAATTTCTTGATGGCAGGGACAGCTAGCAACACATCCCCTAAAGCACCGGGATGAATGGCCACAATGTTGCGGTTCATATAGGTGCCTTTACGGCTTGCAGGTCACGAGCCTATAGAGTCGTCATACAGCAACCGAGCGGCTTCAAGATCAGCGGGGTTATTGATATTGAGGAATGAGCGTCCTTCAGGATCGATTTGCCTCACTTCACCTTCCGTAACGAATCGTACGGTAAGAGAAGGATCCTGAAAGGCGTTCTGAATTTTCACCTCGCGCCTACGAATCATGTCTTCAAGGATCGGCGTACATCGCTTAGAATAGACGGCGTGCGTTGGCTGGAGCCGATTATTCCAAGACGCTACGATAATATCCGTCCGTTCCTTTAACCCGATCATATACCTGATCAGATTCACGTTGAGAAATGGCATATCGCATGCTGCTACGAATACATGTGGAGTTGAGGCTTCACGGAGGCCCGTATACAGTCCACCAAGACTGCCGCAGTTGGAAACGACATCTCGGAAAACCGGTACGTTGGCAGAGAGGAACGGACTGTCCTGCGCAATCACAATACACACATGTTGCAACAGCGCGCACATAGTACTTAGCCCATGCTCAAGAAGAGTGCTATCACCGATGGGTAGAAATCGCTTATCCTGTCCCATCCGGTTGCTCTTTCCACCAGCCAGGAGAACACCTGTGACATCAGTAATCATCTGAGGAGTACCGGTTCTACTAAAAAAAAGAGGGGGTAGATATCTCTACCCCCTCTCTTTCATTCCGCTTTTCTCTTTTTATTATGTTGAAAAACTAGAGCGTCTTTCCCTTCTTCTTGTTCGCGCGACGGGTCAATACCCATCCTTCCAGAAGCACGACTCCCACGGCTATGACCACGGGATAGATATATGTCTCCTGAGGAATCGGCGGATTCATAAAGGTATAATAGAAGGCCGAGACCGCCATCTTTCTTCCTGCGTCACCATTGTGTCCATCCCATGCAAAGAACACTGTTGGGATGTATTGCCCCACCTCAAAGAAGGTATCTTCATCATAGTCCTGATCCTTCTTATTCCCAACGGGGCGCTGAATCATGACATACCAGCGGCCATTCTTCCATTCGGCCATTAAGAGCTTCATGCTCTCTTCGTAGTTATCACGTTGCTCGAAATCCTGGTCCCATCCTGTACCCAGGAACGCACGGAGAGACCCATCGGCTTCCCACTTGACGATATCAACTGGAAATTGTTCATTAGTGCCGAACAAATACCGAGGTTTAATGGGAGCTGGTAACTCTTTCCATTTCACCGCAGTTTGGATGGCAACCGCGTCGTTGTACACAGTGTAATTATTTTGCTGAGCTGCTATTGACCCTTCTTCACCAGTGCTCGGGTCTTGCTCCTTGATATCAATATTAACCTCGGTCGGTTCCCACGGAAGTTTTCCTTCTGCCACACTCTTAGTCCGATCATCCCATTCAAGAAGATAAACAATGTGTTGATCATTGTAGAGTGACCGAACCCAAATGTCGTCGATCCGATTCACAAAGTTTCTTGGCTTATGCGTGATCTGGCCGCCCATCGCCACATATCGTTTTGACGCCTTCTTCCATGCTTCGTCTTCAATGTCTGCCGGGATTTCTCCTTCAACCGGATCAGATGGAATCACGAAATTGATCTTCGGCTTATCGGTCAAAGGATCGATAGGGAGGGGCTTGCCCTCTGCATCTCGCTCGCAAAGAGAACTGACAAAATTGGCAATATCCCACCGCTCATCGACCGTTGTGTTATCGGCGAATGACGGCATCGGTGTTCCGTTGATGCCGGTCGAGAACGTCCGGAAGATGTTCTTTACGTTGTAGGGGTCCTGACGGCTGCCACGGAAGTTCCAGCATTTGTGCCAATCGGCCGGCTGAATAGAAAAACCCCAGTCATCCTTCAGATTAAAGGCATTCCCATCCCCCCGCCCTTCCATCCCATGACATTCAACGCACTTCTTTTCTACAACAAGTTCCGATCCACGCTTTATGCTTTCTTCGGTCGCTTGCTTCGGATTCAACTCTCCGAAGTTAAGGACTGTCTGAGTTTCCGTCTCCTTATCTGTAAACTGACGATCCTTCACCAGCTCAGTGGTAACAAAGGCAAGCACCTGAAGGCGTTGCTCATCAGTTAGAATGCCTTCCCATGGCGGCATCGCTGAGCCTGGTAATCCATGCGTAACCGTTTCAAAAAGGTCATTTTGACCTGCGACCGGCTTCTTAGCATCAAACAGTGGAAGCTCGCCACTTGCAGTATGCCGAATCTTAAAAGTCCCCTGATTGAAGTTTCGAGGCCTGGGCCAAAGTCGATCGGCGCCTGGTCCGTCTCCGGCGCCATCGACGCCATGACACCACACACATTTAGTGAAATATACGCGCTTTCCTGCTTCGATCATTTCAGCAGAGGGAGGTGGCGCCAAATCTCCCTTCTTAAATCCTTCCGGCAAGCCTTGCGCCGATACAACCGCACTTCCAAAGCCAGCGCTTAGAATGACTCCGAAGGCAACAGCCGTCACGAATCCTGCCTTCTGAGTTATACTGTCCATCATAATTACCCTCTTCTTCCTATGTATTAGATACGAATTTCGGTGTTGGCAATCAATACTCTAGGAGTTAATCCCAAGTTCGTGGGTAGTAACCAGTATGCCAGTATTCGAACAAAATCACCTTCCAGATTTCATCAACTGTCAAATGTTGTTCCCAAGGAGGCATAACCGAGGCCCAAGGGAACCCCTCGTTGGGCAACCCGATCCCACCTTTCGCGACACGCCAGAAAATAAAGGTTTCTTGAAGCTGTGCAATCGTACCGGGATCGGTAAAATTTGCGGGAATCGGGTTGAAGGCGAAAGCGTGGAGACCACGACCATTTAAATTATCTCCGTGGCAGAAATGGCAGTTCTGGAAAAAGATTTCGCCCCCCTCTCGCACATATTTGAGATACCCCTGACTCTTCTCATCCCATGGATTGGCATTAGGCTTCATCAATCGCCCCATACCCTGCTCGACGATATTGGCGTTTGTGTATCCCTGATCGTATTTTCCCTCTTGATTTACGCGATAAGGATTCTGAGAAGTCTGCAATGTGTAGGTCTTCCCATGGACCTTCGTGCTTGCCGGTGGCGCTGGATGGACGGTCCTTAACTCAATCGGCTCTTCCGATTTCGGCATCATCGCGTTGTAGGAAAATCCTCCGATGAGGATCGGCAGGAGAACAAGATAAGCATACCGCAAAAGCTTATTCATACCCGTCTGTGCATCAAGCACGTTCAGGATGGGCTGTTTAAACTTTTTCCAGTCGTCTTCATTGGCCGATACCCACATGAATACGGCAACCAGTCCGACAGTTCCGTACATAGCTCGCACACTGAATGGAATAGGTGGATAGACGCGATACTTGAGGTACAGCAGGAAGAACACCCAGAAGCCGATACCTTGCCAGAACCGCGGAATACCCATCCCCATTGCATTCAGGATATAACTCAGCCCCGCAAATCCAAGAACATAACATCCCACTTCAACCAACAACTGCATGGGCATATAGCCTTCCACCAATCGTATGGTGGTGGACGGGACAATATCAAAAGTCATCCCGCCAAGAAGGAGCAGCCCTGCAACTCCGATCAATGCACCGAGTGACATCAACGCTTTCATCGAAAACTCCCTTTACTCTCCGCTAAAAGACAGCCGGAGGCTACGAAATCTTTGGTGGCGGCGCCCCGGTTTTGACTTGCGACAAGTAATCTACGATTTTTTTCAACGCACCAGCGCTTAGTTTTTGCCCAAATACTTTAGGCATCGTGTTGTCTGGGAACGGTTTCAGAACGTAGGCGCTGGGATCTACGATGGACTCCATGATATAGTCCGTTGCCGATTTGGCTGTGCCCTTATATTCCGGATCCTTGAGGCGAAGGGAAGCGGTTGTCCCTTCTTCCAATTTTGGACCGATCGTCCCGATAGCCCCTGGAATTCCAGGTATGGTATGGCATGCAACACATTGTGCCTTGGCAAAAATCTGGTCGACCGGTTCGGACCCGTCAGCCATCAGTGAAGTCGCTCCAGCAGCTTTTTCTTCTTCCTGTTTAGGACGGTCAGCTTCTGGAATAAACTTCTCGTATGACTTCACGAGCTCTTCAAATGAAGGAGGCTCCACCCCTTCGCGCACATACATCCAGGTGTCGACTGCTGCAAGCTCAGGAAGACTAAGAGAAATTGGTGGCTTATGAATGACCGGCATCGGGCTTTCCTTGTCATTCGTTCCCTTTACGCCATAGCCTTCGACCACATAGCAGCTCGGACACGCATGTGACTCGGCAATGTATTC